>CAJFHE010000020.1 GCA_904378095.1 uncultured Clostridia bacterium
AGAATAAGAGATTATTCATGGTGGGATTTAGAACTTCCAACTCAAGAAGAAATGAAAAATGGAATAAACAATTTGGAAAATGTAAATTATAAAGTAGATTATATTATAACACATTGTTGTCCTACAAGTGTACAAGCTATACTTAGTGATGGAACATATAAGAAAGATTATCTTACAGATTATTTACAAGAAATATCAGAAAAATGTGAATTTTTTGGTCATTATCATGATAATAGACAAATTAATTCACAGTTTGTTTTACTTTATGAAGATATTGTACCATTGGAGTTTGAAAATATATTTTAAATTAAAAATATCGCTTTAGAGATAAAAATGTCGCTTATAAGCGATATTTTTTATGCTAAAATATAATAATTAGAATTAAATACAATTGAATTGAAAAAAACTTATAAAATTACAAAGCTTTTTCATAATTTTGAAAAAACTTGACTATAATATTAAAAGATAGTATAATTATTATAGTTAGGAGGAGATTCTATGGAAAGAATAAATAGAGATAATTTTTCAAAGATCAACAAATAATAAAAGTAATAACAGGAATTAGAAGATGTGGAAAATCAACATTATTAGAGATATACCAAGAATATTTGAGAGATAATGGAATAGAAAATAATCAAATAATATCTATAAATTTTGAAAATGCAGATTATGAAGAATTACAAGATAGAAAAAAATTATATGAATATATAAAAGCAAAATTGGTAAAAGGAAAAAAGACTTATGTATTTTTAGATGAAATTCAAAATGTAAATGAATTTGAAAAAACAGTAGACAGTTTATTTATAAATAAAGATGTAGATTTATATATAACAGGCTCAAATGCTTATTTATTATCTTCAGAATTAGCAACATTACTAACAGGAAGATATATTGAAATAAAGATGTTACCATTATCATTTAAAGAGTATGTTTCAGCTTTTGAAGATAAAACAGATATATCAAGAAAGTTTAGAGATTATTTAAGATATAGTTCATTTCCACAATCAGTAGAATTATACAAAATTAATCCAGAAAATATCAATATGTTTTTAGATGGTATATATAACACAATTTTATTTAAAGATGTAATGCAGAGAAAAGGAATAACAGATAAAAATGTATTAGAAAGAGTTACAAAATATCTATATGATAATATAGGAAATAGAACTAGCATGAAAAGTATAAGTGATAATATTGAAGGTGTAGAAAAGAATTCATCATACAATACAATTTCAAATTATGTAGATGCACTTATAGATAGCTATTTAATATTTAAAGCTAATAGATATGACATAAAAGGAAAAGAATATTTAAAAACACAAGAAAAATATTATGCAGTAGATATAGGGCTTAGATATTATATGTTGGGTCAAGGTTCTGGTAGAGATATGGGACATATATTAGAAAATGTTGTGTATCTAGAATTATTAAGACGAGGATATGAGGTTTATATAGGAAAGTATGATGAATTAGAAGTTGATTTTGTTGCTAAGAAACCTGAAAATACAGTTTATTATCAAGTTGCATTAACTACCAGAGAAGCTTCTGCTGGTCACAGTTTCATATTAGATAGAGAGCTAACGCCTCTAAGAAAAATAAATGATAATTATCCTAAATACATTTTGACATTAGATGATGATTTAGATGCTGATTTTGATGGAATAAAGAAGATAAATGTGTTAGATTGGTTACTAGAAAAAAAAGATTAATTTAAATAAACGAAAGAAAAGCAAAATAACAGTAATTTATGTATTACAGAATTATTTTGCTTTTTTGATAACAATAGACAAATTTCGACAAAAATATATAATATTAGAAAAGGAGATAAAAATGGAATTTTTAAAAAAGAATTTCGATGATTTTAATATATATGCAAGGATAATACCAGCTTTAATAATTGGATTGCCTACATATGTATACATAGTAATTACTGGAATAATCGACTTTAATATTATGGAGATAGTAAGAAATAGTATAATTTCTGTGTTATTAATATCAATATATTATAGAGTAATAAGAAATTTAGGTAAAAGATGTGAAAAGAAAATGTATGATAAGTTAGGGAACAAGCCAACTACAATTGTACTAAGATATTCTGATAATAATTTTGATGAAATTACTAAAACAAGATATCATAAAAAATTGAATGAAAAAATTGATGGACTAAAATTACCGACAAAAAGAGAAAAAGAAACTATGGAAAGTGACATCTTATATGAATCCGCAATAAATTGGCTAAGGAACTATGCCAATTCAAACAGAGAAAAAGAGTATAGAGTATATCAAGAATTGAAAGATTATAACTTTTGGAGAAATCTGTATGGTGGAAAATGGATTCTTATTATTAGTTGCATAATATTTATTATAATTGAATTATTGAAGAAAAATTATGAAAATAATATTATAATTATAATGATGATCGGAATAGCTATCTTTTCAACATTATTCATTACAAAAAAAACAGTAGAAGACAAGGCTTTTGATTATGCTAAAACATTATTAGAAGTCTGTGAAAGATTATAATAAGAGGTGAATTAAAAAATGAGTATAGTTAAATCATTTTCTGTTGGAAATGGAGATATGTTTTATATTAATCATAATTCGGACAATTTTACAGTAATTGATTGTTATATGCATGAAGATAATGAAGACAAAATTATAGATGAAATAATTAATAAGTCTAAAGGAAAAGGAGTTTCTAGATTTATTTCGACTCATCCAGATGAAGATCACATCTTGGGACTAAAAAAATATAAGGATAGGGTAGGCATAAATAATTTTTATTGTGTGGAGAACGAGGCAACGAAAGAAGATGAGACAGAAGACTTTAAAGAATATTGTTCATTAAGAGATGGAAATGAACATTTTTATTTGTATAAAGGATGTGCTAGAAAATGGATGAATATGGAAAATGAAGAAAGGGGAAGCTCAGGAATAAGTGTATTATGGCCCAAAACAAATAATCAATACTTTAAAGATGCTTTGCAAAAAGCACATAATGGTGAAAGTCCTAATAATATTTCACCTATTATTAAATATAGTTTAGAAAATGGAGTAAAGATATTATGGTTTGGAGACTTGGAAAAAGACTTTATGGAAAATATAAAAGATGATTTAGAAATAGAAGAAGCTGATATTATTTTTGCCCCACATCATGGAAGGTATTCAGGGAAAATTCCTAATGAAATACTAGAAAAAATAAATCCCAAGATAATAATAATTGGAGAAGCACCATCTAGTAATTTGAACTATTATAGTGGATATAATACAATAACTCAAAATTCAGCTGGAGATATAACATTTGAATGTGAGCAGAATAATGTACATATATATGTTTCTAATGAAAACTATTCAGTACCATTTTTAAAAAACAAATATAAGGCAAACGATTATGATTATTATATTGGCACATTAGAAGTATAATAGCCAAAAGAAAGGCGAGAAATGACCTCGCCTTTTACCATTTATTCAATACATCCAATAAGTAAATTAACTCCATCACAAAATCCATTCCTATAATACTTCTCATTCCAATAACAAAGATAATCCATATAATTTTTATCCAGTTTATCTAATTGCTTTTTTACAAATTTTTGATTCTGCTTAGGAATATTTTTCAAAATATTTTCACAAATTTCATCAAAATAAATATGATGTTTTTTATCTTCTTTGGTAAGTCTACCAAAAATTGTTTCCTCTCTAAAACTTAACCAATCTCTTAAAATATCATCATTAACTTCTCTAAAATTACTCATTAATATTAACCTCCATTTTTATAAATTTTAATTCTACACATCAAAACACTAAAAAACTTGCAATAACAAACTAAAGAATATATTGAAATTTCATATATTTGATGCCTCAAAAAATTGGGGACAAATTGGGGACAATCGTTGCAAAAAAGTACATATTTTAACGATTTCCATAATCTCACCAATTTGCTATAACCCTATTAAAACCAATAAAAACTCAAGTTAACAAAATTATTCAAAAATTACAATTAAATTCTCATAACCCGAAGGTAATACAACATATTACAAGTAACGGATTTCATAAATCCGAAATTTAAAAATTTTAAGTAAATTTTCCTACTCACTCCCTAGAAAAACCACAAGAACTATGATAAAATAACATATATCAAATTCAATGTATAAATATAAGAAGGAGAAAATATGGAAATAATCGAAATAAAAAATATTGATTTTAAAGGTGTAGGTAAAAATAGTGTAGAGAAAAGAAATAATTTAAGAATGCAAATAGTTTTACTATTTGCAAAAGAACAACCAGGGACGGGCAATAAAGAAAAAGCCTCCAGATATGAGTACATATTTGAGGACATATATTATAATAATGACAAGTACAATATCTATATAGATAGACCTGCTAACTTACATAATCGGATTTGACTTTTTAATTTCTTTAAAGAAAAATGATGTTCCAGTTAACTTTAGTGGAGAAAAATTGGGTAAAAACGGTAAAACCAAAAGAAAAACTGCTAGCCCAGGATTTGACGATGTTTATGCGGATTTAGAAATAAAAAAGCAAGAGAATGTAAATGAATTTCAAAAAATTATTCCAATTATTTATGAAATATATGATTGCAATGATATTGATATTGCGAAAATTTCAAAAAACATACATTTTGATAAAGGTTTACCAATTGAAGTAGTATTCAAATTAATTAAATGGCTATTTATCGAGCAAGACCTTAGATATTGGAATTATTCGGGTAGAGCAACATTTTTAGAGTATATGAAAAACCTTTTTTAGTCCAAAAAAGAAAATGTCAATGTTAGAAAAAATATTAACATTGGCATTTTCGAGAAATAAATCTTTTTGCCTTGATTAAAAAGAAATAAATATAAAATATAATCAAGAGAAACAAATTAATTCTTAGAAGCTTCTAATTATATATATTATAGCACTTATAAATTGAGAAATATGTAGAAAACAGTCGAATTACCAAAAAAAGTAAAAAATATTTGGATTTTTTCACTAAAGTGCATTTGATTGTTTCATTTTTAGAAGGAGCAGTATATACTTTTAAAAAATATATACTGCTCCTTAATATTCTTTCAATTTCATAAGCATTTTTTCCACAAATTCCCCAAAATTTATTGAAAAAAAGAAGAAAGTTTAATATAATTTATAAGGAAATTTCAGTAATAAAGTGGCAAGGTCTGTCCCAAAAACGACAAAGTTGTCGTTTTTAGGCCTGTCCCTAAAGCGACAAAAAGGAGCAACAAATGTATTTAAAAAGATTAGAATTACAAGGATTTAAATCCTTTGCAGATAAAACGATATTAGAATTTAAAAGTGGAATTACTGCTGTTATCGGGCCAAACGGCTCCGGCAAGAGCAATATTTCTGATGCTATAAGATGGGTGCTTGGTGAGCAAAGCATGAAGTCATTGCGTGGCTCGAAGTCAGAGGATGTTATTTTTGCTGGTACTCAAGCGAGAAAGTCGCTTGGGTTTGCAGAAGTGTCAATGGTTATTGATAACACAGATGGCAAGCTTCCTATAGAGTATAGCGAGGTTACTGTAACAAGGAAGTTATATAGAAGTGGTGAAACCGGCTATTTTATAAATAAAGTGCCTTGCAGATTGAAAGATGTGCTAGAGCTATTTATGGACACAGGTATAGGTAGAGATGGATATAGCATTATTGGACAAGGCAAGATTGATGAGATTTTGAGTAATAAATCAGAGGATAGAAGGAGAATTTTTGAAGAGGCTGCAGGAATTGTAAAATATAGAGCGAGAAAGGCAGAGTCTGAGAAAAAGCTAGAGCAGACCAAGTTAAATCTTCTTAGAATTAATGACATTTTATCAGAAATAGAGGCAAATATTGAGCCATTAAAAATGCAATCAGAAAAAGCTAGAAAGTATCTAGATTTGCGTGAAGAATTAAAAAATATTGAGGTAGGTCTATTTTTATACAATATTTCAGAATACAAAGAAAAGCTAGAAAAGATAGTGGAAGACATACAGATAGTAGGAGGACAAAATGAGGCAGAAAATCAGAAAATGATTAATTTGCAAAACGCAAAAGAAGAGCTTAAAGAGCAGATTGATGAGATTACTGCAAAAATAGAAGAAATGCAAAATCTTGGTTTTGAGAGTACAAATAAAATAGAAAAGATTAATTCTGAAATTGGTATTTCAAAGGAAAGAATACAAAATAATGGTGCAAACAAAGAAAGGCTTGAAAAAGAAATTGAAGAGGTTAAGGCAAGAATTGTAGAGTTAGAAGAAGAGCAAAAGCAAAAGTTAGATAAAAAAGAAAATCTATCTCAAAACAGAGAAAAATTCCAGAAGGAATTAGACGAAAAGCAAAAAGAATTAGATGAATTAACTAAAAAATTATCTGATAAAGAGCTAGAAATAGAGGGAAAAAAGCAGGAGATTGAAAAACATACAGACAGAAAATACGAAATCGCATCAGAGATAAGCAGTTTAGATACAAATTTAGAAAATATAGAGAAAAGAGAGAAATCTGCTAAGGCAGAGATAGATAGTTTGACATTAGAAATTGACAGCGCAAGAAGTGATAAACAAGAAAAGTCAAAGGCTTTTTATGAAATCGAGCATAAGAAAAATGAAATTACTAAAGCTTTACAAGAAAGTGCTTCAAAAAAAGAAGAGAGTATGGCAAAAATTAAAGACTTTGACACAAATCTAAATAATTTAGCATATGAATTTAGAATGAAAGATTCGCGTTTGAAATTCTTGATTGAAACCGAAAAAGAAAAAGAAGGCTATATGAGAAGTGTAAAGTCAATACTTGTAGATTGTGAAAAAAATCCTGGACTTGGAAAAGGTATGAATGGTGTTTTGGCAAATCTAATTTCGGTTGATAAAAAGTATGAGACTGCAATTGAGATGTGTTTAGGACAAGCTCTTCAAAACATTGTAACAGATACAGAAGAAGACGCCAAAAAATTAGTAGAGCATTTAAGAAAAAACAAATTGGGTAGAGCATCTTTCTTGCCGGTTTCATCTATTAGAGGTAAAAAGTTAGACAGAATTATTAGAAATAACACAGAAGGCGTAATTGGCGTTGCATCAGATTTAGTTAAATGCAATAAAAAATATGAGCAAATTGTACTTAATCTTCTAGGAAGAACTTTAATAGTAGAAAATATGGATACAGCTATTCAAATGGCGAAACTTAACTCATATTCTTTTAGAATTGTTACATTAGAAGGTGACATAATAAGCAATACTGGAGCAATTACAGGTGGTTCAATTCAAACGAAAACAGTGAATATCTTAGGAAGAAGCAGAGAGATAGAAGATTTAGAAAAATCTCTAAAAGAGATAAATTCAAAAATAGAAAAGCTAAATGCAGAGAAGAAAGAATACACAGAATCTGTGACTGATGTAATAGAAGAAGTAACGAGGCTAGAAAAAGAGCTTCAAGACATTGAAGTTACTTATGCTGCAGAAAATCAGAAAATGATAAATATGGAAGAAAGCATTTCTAAACTAGAAGCTAGAAGAGAGAAGCTAAAGAAAGAGTTAGAAGAGCTTGCAACTCAAAGAATTGATAACAGAGCAGAAAAAGAGCAAAAAGATGAAGAAACCAATTACTTAAATGGAGAAATAGAAAAACTAAGCAAAGTTGTAGAAGAATTTGCTATTAACAATAAAGATAATCAAAAGTATATTGATGATTTAAATTTTGATATCACGAATTTAAAAATATCTGTATCATCTTTTGATGAAAGTGGTACATCGATTGACGAAATGGTTGAGAGAATAAAACAGGATATTGATAATAACAAGGCATCTATAGAAAATAAGAAAAATAATATCAAAGAAGTTGTAGAGGAAAATGCAAGCTTAGAGCAAAAGATACAAGAATTAGAAAATGAAATAGCAAAAATCAAGTCAGATGTTGAAAATAGCTCAAATATAGTAGAAAATTTGAAAAATGATAGGCAAGCAAAAGGCGAAAAACTAAAAACTGCCGAAGCAAATATAAGTGAGCAATTTAATGTGATAGAAGACTTGAAAGGACAACTTGTAAAGCTAGATGTACGTAAAACAAAACTAGAGCAAGATTTAGAGCAAGTAGTAAACAACTTGTGGGTGGAATATGAGTTAACTCCAAATAATGCAGGAGAATATCAAAGACCACAAAATGTGCAAAAGGCTGCAAGAGACGTAAACGTACTTCGTAACCAAATAAAAGAATTAGGTAGCATAAATGTTGATTCAATAGAAGAATATAAAAAGACCAAAGAAAGATATGACTTCATGTGTGAGCAACGTTTAGACTTAGAAAATACAGCAGCAAAATTAAGAAAAATTATTGCAGATATGACTACAACGATGAAACAGCAATTTATAGAAAAATTTGAGCAAATAAACAAAAATTTTAATGAAGTATTTGTTGAATTGTTTGGTGGAGGAAAAGCTGAGTTAAGGCTTGAAGATGAAGAAAATGTACTAGAGTGTGGAATTGATATACAAGTACAGCCAACAGGTAAAAAACTTCAAAACATGATGCTTCTATCTGGTGGAGAAAAAGCATTCACAGCAATTGCACTTCTATTTGCAATACTAAAAATAAATCCAGCACCATTCTGCGTACTAGATGAAATCGAAGCAGCACTAGATGATGTAAATGTATATAGATTTGCAGAATATTTAAAGAAATTTAGTAAAGAAACACAATTTCTAGTAATCACACATAGAAAAGGAACTATGGAAGCAGCAAATACCGTATATGGTGTAACCATGGAGGAAAATGGAGTTAGTAAGTTGCTATCCATGAAACTTAGCTAATTGTGGGAAATGGAGTAACTGAAATAGAAATATGTATGGAAAGTATCATAAATTTAAAACAAAAAGAGGAAACACACTAGAAAGTGTCATACAAATTTTTGAAAAAGAAAGTCCAAATGTGCATGCTGTTAATGCATTAATGAAATTTTTTCGCAAAATGATATGGATAGGAATAGTGTATTTTATAATAATATGTTTTCTACAAAGATATACAATAATAACAACTATTTTTATTATCTTTGCCACTTTAATAGTTTGTCTATATACACTTGACAAGATACAGATATAGGAAGTTTTGCCAAAATGATTATTACAGCTTATATTATCCCAATCACATTTGGAATAATCAGTATATACACTTCTATTAATCTTAAACTAGGTACAGAGCAAGATTTAATTAATATAGGGTATATTTTCTTTATAGCATTAATTGTTTTTTCTATTTTACTAATTTTATATTTAATTATTAAAATTAAAAATTTTTCTATTACAAAATCTTACACGAATAATAAGCTAAAGGTGTTATTAACGGAAATCCTTATAGAAAAAGAACAAAGGAAACAAGAATGGTTGAAAAAGAAGAAAAGAAATAATATTCATATATGATTGAATAAGTAAAGAGGGGCTAAAAAACAGCCACTCTTTACGCATGAATTAAATTAGGACTTCTTCCTGAAAACAAGTACAAAGTTTGTGTGTTTGAAAGAAATTTATTCGATTATTATTGTCATAAATTAAATAACTGCCGCATATATATTAATATAACCTAAAAAACAAAGGAGAGTTGGTATATATGTGGCAGTCTTTTAATATTAATGAAGTTGCTAGACGACTTAGGACAAACTTAGGACAAGGATTAAGCAAGGAAGAAGCAGAGAATAGGCATAACAAAGATGGACCCAATAAATTAGATGAGCAAAAGAAAGAAAGTCTTTTGATACGATTTTTAAAACAGTTTCAAGATTTCATGATAATAATTCTGTTGATAGCAGCAGTTATATCAGCAGTAGTTTCATATATACAAGGAGAAAATGATTACATAGATTCGATTATAATAGTTGCAATTGTTGTGTTTAATGCAATTATGGGATTGGTGCAAGAAGCAAAGGCGGAAAAATCGCTAGAGGCTCTGAAAGATATGTCAGCACCTGTGGCAAAGGTAAGACGAGATGGAAGAATTGTTACTGTAAAGGGCACAGAAGTGGTGCCAGGGGATATTGTTTTACTTGAGGCAGGGAACTATGTGCCAGCAGATTGTAGATTAATAAATAGCTATAATTTAAAAATAGAAGAGTCAAGCTTAACAGGGGAGACAGTTCCTGTAACAAAAGATGCAGAGGTATTATTAGGCGAAAGGACAGCTCTAGGTGATACATTAAATATGGCTTTTGCAAACACAATTGTGGTAAATGGACATGGTGAGGCAATTGTTACAGATATAGGAATGAATACAAAAGTTGGAAAGATTGCTAAAATGATTATAACAAATGAGTCGCCAGAAACGCCTATACAAAAAAAGCTTGGAGAAGTGGGAAAGACTCTTGGCATTGGATGTTTAGTCATTTGTGCATTTATATTTGTAATAGGAATTCTTAAAAAGATAGAGCCGGTAGAAATGTTTATGACTTCTGTAGGACTAGCAGTAGCAGCAATTCCAGAGGGACTTCCCGCAATAGTTACAATAATGCTTTCAATAGGTGTTACAAAAATGGCAAGAAAAAACACAATAATAAGAAAACTGCCAGCAGTTGAAACTTTAGGAAGCAGTAGTGTAATTTGCTCAGATAAAACCGGAACTCTAACACAAAATAAAATGCAAGTAACAAAAGTTATGGATGTAAAAGGTGAAAGTTTGGATTTACAGCGAAACCTCATTTTGGAGCTGGGGGCTATGTGTACAGATGTTGAAGACGATGTAGGGGAGCCAACTGAGCTTGCTATAGTAAATGCTGCTAAAGAGCAAGGAAAGTACAAGGAGCGACTGTATCAAAAATTTGCTAGGATTAATGACATACCATTTGATTCTGAAAGAAAGATGATGAGCACAATACATACAATAAATGAGGATATTCAAAGTCCTTTAGGAATGTTTGCAAAAAGTGCAAAAGACAAATTTTTAATAATTACCAAAGGAGCACCTGATGTACTGCTTAAGCATTGCACGCAATATTGTTTAAATGGCGAAGTGCATCTTCTAGATAGCGCTGCAATGCAAAAAATAGAAAAAAGAAATAGTATGATGGCTGATAATGCATTAAGGGTGATAGCAGTAGCATATTCATGCATGCCAAGACTTCCAACGAATATAGATAGTAGCAGTATCGAGCAGGGGCTAACATTCGTTGGATTAATTGGAATGATAGACCCACCTAGAGAAGGCGTAGAAGAAGCGGTAGAAACATGTAAAAAAGCAGGAATAAAGACTGTAATGATTACAGGAGACCATATTTCCACAGCCAAGGCAATAGCAAGAGAGTTAGGAATATTAAAAAATGGAGACTTAGCAATAACAGGTAAAGAGTTAGATGAAATACCGCAAAAAGAGCTGGAAAAGAATATTTCGAGGTACTCTGTATTTGCAAGAGTATCGCCAGAGCACAAAGTGCGCATAGTGGAAGCATTCCAAAAAACAGGTGCAGTAGTTGCAATGACAGGAGATGGGGTTAATGATGCACCAGCACTAAAAAAAGCAGACATTGGAATTGCGATGGGAAAGAACGGAACTGATGTGGCAAAGAATGCTTCAGATATGATTTTAACAGATGATAATTTTGTTACAATAGTCGAAGCGGTAAAGCAGGGAAGAAATATCTTTGACAACATCAAAAAAGCAGTCCATTTTTTAATTGCCACAAATATAGGAGAAATCGTAACAATATTTGTGGGACTATTATTGGGAATGAAGTCACCACTTTTAGCAATACAACTATTATGGATTAACTTGGTAACAGACTCATTACCAGCGATAGCATTGGGACTAGAGCCACCAGACAAAGACATAATGTACAAAAAGCCGCGAGACGCAAAGAAAAGTATTTTTGCAGATGGATTGTGGGGCAAAATATTCGTAGAAGGCACAATGCTTGGAATGCTTACATTATTAGCATTTAGCATAGGAAACAATCTATACGGCGTAGAAGTGGGAAGAAGCATGGCATTTGTAGCGCTTGCTATGCTAGAATTAGTACATAGCTTTAACATAAAAAGTGATGAATCAATATTTAAAGTGGGACTATTTGAAAATAAATATTTGATTGGAGCATTTATTTTAGGAATAATACTTCAAGTAGTAGTAGTAATGGTACCAACCTTCGCAAATGTATTTAAACTAACACCATTAAATGGCACACAATGGCTATACACCATAGGCATATCAATACTTCCACTTGTTATAGTAGAAGCACAAAAGAAATTAAATGAGATAAAATTTGGCAAAAGAGTTTATGCCAAAATTTGAAACAGAGGGACAGGCTTAAAAACGACAACTTTGTCGTTTTTAGGCCTGTCCCTATAACGACATAAAGACGAAAAAAAGAGAAAAAAGGAGAAAAAACGAGAAAAACAGAGCATTCCATGGAATATTCTGGCTTCAAAAAAGTTTCAAATGTCTGAAAAATGACAAAAATGCAAAAAAATAGAATATTAAATTTGAAACTGCATAGAATATATGGTATAATTAAATTTGTCACGTCACAAAAAAAGGAGTGTGAAAATATATTTTAAACAGGAAAATTAAATACTACACAAAAGAGATGATTAGGCTTATAAATATAGTAGCAATTGCACTGTTTATAATGACAATAATTATACTTTTTAAATTTAACTTGGTATGTGAGGTAACAATAGACGGGGAAGCTGTTGGGTATATAGCAGACAAAGATGAATTTGAAACAAAAATAAATGAAATAATAAATAAAGATGAAGAAGCAAAATTATTTACTACAATAGAAAACATGCCTGAGTATAGTCTAAAATTTGTAGATAAGTCAGAGCAAACAAATGAAGAGGTAATACTTGCTAAACTTGAAGATAGTTCTGAAACGACCTATAAATTATATGCCGTGACACTAGATGGTGAAGAAAAAGCCGTTCTAGCAAGCTTAGAAGAAGCTGAAAAAATAGTAGATGAAATGACAGAAAAATATGAAGACGATATAGATTTAGATATAGGTATAACAGATGTAATAACAACTAATAAAGAAGATGGAAGTACAGTAAAAGTTGCATCAGCAGATATTGATGAAGAAATTGAAAACAAGGTAGAAGAGATTGAGGCAGAAATAGAAGAGCAAAAAGAAATAGAATCTCATACTGTACAAGGTGTTTATTTAGAAGTGACACCAGTTTCAGGTGTAATAACATCACGTTTTGGTAATAGAGAAAGTATTAGAACTAGTGGACACACTGGGTTAGACATAGCAGCACCATATGGAACACCAATTAAGGCAGCAGCAGATGGTACAGTTACATTTGCAGGATATAGCGGTGGATATGGTTATGTTGTAAAAATGGATAATGGAAATGGAGTAGAAACATATTATGGGCACTGTAGCAAACTATATGTTTCAACTGGTGAAAAGATTAAGGCAGGAGAAACTATAGCTGCAGTTGGCTCAACAGGAAATTCAACTGGTAACCACTTACACTTTGAGGTAAGAGTAGATGGCTCAGTAGTAAATCCACAAAATTATTTATATAATTAATAAAAAAAATGAAGCTTTGGGGGCAGATTTGGACTGTCCCCATGCTCTATTTTAGGAGCAATGTAGCATTTCCTTATTTCAGTGCGAACGATAGGTCGAATTTTTAAATAATAATTGACTTTGTATAATATAAGTTATAAAATATAATTCAAGTACAAGAATTGTTCTAACTAAAAATAAAGTAAATATACTTATAACAAAAAAGTATAGGAGGAAACAAAATGGTTATTCTACTTGATGCTATGGGTGGAGATAATGCACCAGATGCAAATATAAAAGGAGCTGTAAAAGCAATAAATCAAATACAAGCAAAAGTTGTATTAATAGGAAAAGAAGAAGTAATAAAAAGCCGTATAAAAGAACTGTATGAAAAAGATGACATAAATGATATATCTCCAAGACTAAGCATCAAAAATGCAACAGAGACAATTGAGATGGAAGACATACCAACACAAGCAATAAAACATAAAAAAGATTCTTCCATGGTTGTTGGATTCAATATGCTAAAACAAGGCGAAGGAGACGTATTTATCTCAGCAGGAAATTCAGGAGCACTTCTTACTGGAGCAACACTATTAGTAGGTAGAATAAAAGGAATAGATAGACCAGCATTAGCAGGTATTTTGCCAGCATATAAAAGTAGATTACTTTTAATGGATTGTGGCTCAAATACTAATTGCAAACCAATTAACCTATTGCAATTTGCGCAAATGTCAAGTATCTATTTAAAAAACACCTTTGGAATGGAGGCACCAGCTGTTGGACTATTAAATATTGGTACAGAAGAGACAAAGGGAAATGAGCTTACAAAAGAAGCTTATCAGTTATTAAAAGAAAATGCAGAAAAACTAGATATTAATTTTATTGGAAATGTAGAAGGAAGAGACGCTTTTTCTGGAAAAGTAGATGTTGTAGTCACAGATGGATTTACTGGAAATGTATTTTTGAAATCAGTTGAAGGATTAGGTAAATTTGTAAAAAGAAGCTTAACAGAAAGCTTAACTCATAATCTTTTAGCAAAAATAGCAGCAATCCCAAGCTTGCCAGCAATAAAGAAATTTTCTAAGACTGTAGATTACAAAGAATATGGTGGAGCATTATTCTTAGGAGTAAAGAAACCAGTTGTAAAAGCACATGGAAGCAGTGACGAAAAGTTATTTGAATTCACAATAAAGCAGGCAGAGCAATTCGTAAAAAATCAAGCAGTAGAAAAAATGATTGAGGCATTTGAAAAAAATTCATAAAATATATTGACAATTAAATTAATATGTATTATTGTTAGGTAGAACAAAGTTATGAAAAATATAAGGAGGTGAACTTATATAATGAGTTCAGAAGAAGTATTCGAAAAAGTAAAAGGAATAATAGTAGAGCAATTAGGTGTAGCTGAAACAGCAGTTACAATGGAAGCATCTTTTATAGATGATTTAGGAGCAGATTCACTAGACATAGTTGAATTAATAATGGCTCTTGAAGAAGAATTCGATATGGAAATCCCAGACGCTGATGCAGAAAAAGTTGTTACTGTAGGAGACGTTGTGGATTATATAAAAGACCATATGGCATAAGAAAAAAAGCAGAGTAATCAAGAAGGTTACTTTGTTTTTTTTGCTTCAAATTATTTTCCATATGGTTTATTTTGATTCGTTAATTTTGCTATATAATCTAAAGAAACATTATAATATTTAGCAAATACTATTGCTGTATCTAAAGGGATTATTCTTTCACCGTTTTCGTATCTTATATATGAGTTTTTTGAAATATTTGCTATTTGAGCACATTTTGACTGAGTCAGATCATGATCTTCTCTCAATTCTCTTAATCTTGTAATCATCTTTATCACCCAAAGTAATTATAATAATTTTACCCATATTGAGTTGACAAAATACCCCATATGGGGCATGAAAGCGGAGGGAATAAATAGTGAGCAAAAGAATAATGAAAAAAATAGATAAAATGTATAATACGCAAAAAGCAAAATATATTCAAAGAGGAATAACATTAGTAGCTCTAGTAATTTCAGTGATAGTAATAATAATACTAAGTGTTGTAACGTTTAACTTAACAGTAGGAGAAAATGGCTTGATAACAAGGTCATTTCAAGCAAAGTATATGATGGAGCTATCTACATATAAAGAAGAACTAAGCATGTGGCAAATGGCAAAAGCAATGGAATATGAGGACTTTGAGCCAGGAACAGTAGTAGCAGGAGAAAACAGCTTAATATATGCAGTAGGAGATCAAGAAATAACTGGAGGGAATATCTATGATGTAATAACAAGCTTAGAAGGAGGCTCATTTGCAGGAAAACTAGAAGTGATAGGAGGAGAGCTTCTATTAAATAGCACAGACATGACAGAAATAGAAGTAGCACAGAGCTTAGGAATACGAGTAAAT
>CAJFHE010000021.1 GCA_904378095.1 uncultured Clostridia bacterium
ACACACACACACACACACGTATATTTAGTTAATGAAAAGAAAAGGGGTGATAGAAATGTCACTTCTTTTTAAAAAAGTGTTGGAAAAAATAAAATATTTAACTAATAATAAAGTAGATAAAACACAAGGCTTTACTGGAGATTTAAACAATCTAAAAACAACAGGCTTTTATTTTACGTCTAGTAATTCCACTAATGTTCCAATTGCAGGATATGGATATTATGTTTCTGTTATAAATAATGGAGATTATACAATACAAATGGTAACAACATCAAGTAATAATATATTTAATATAAAAACATATAAAAGACAGTTTATAGGAGAATCTGAATGGACAGAATGGGTTGAGTTAGGCTCAGAACTAACAAAGAGGGCAACGAACGCAAATTTCAATACAATAACAAAAACAGGGACTTATGTGGATGATTCTTCACCGACAGGAGCTAATAGACCAACTGATCTTACAGGAATTTTGGAAGTAAAAAGTTGGGGAAATTTTGTTATGCAAAAATATACAATTTACGATGGAACATACTTTTATTTGCGTGGAGCGAATAATGGCTCTTGGAGTGAATGGAAAACATATAAGAGCAATTAAATAGAAGAAAGGAGCTGAAAAGCTTATGGTTCTAAAAAAGAGAGAGAGTAACAATTAAAAAAATTGGAGGTGGTAAAGTATGCCACTTCTAATGAAGCAGATATTAAATAAATTGAAGGACATAGATGTGAAAGTTGCAACAGGACAAGAAGTAAAAACAAATGAAATTATAGATGGTAAACGAGTATATAAGAAAAGAATAAACTGTCGGAGCTGGTCCAAATAATACTTCTAAAATAGTTGGAACTGGATTGAGTAATGTTACTTATATTAGAGCAGAGGGAATGGCAAACAACGGAAGAATGTACTTTCCACTAAATAATACTAGACCGATAGACCGGAACAGATACTGGGGCATTTGGTATGTATATAATCGATAATAACTTAGCTATAGATTCTAAAAGCGACAGAAGCTCTTGTACAGTTTATGTAGATTTGTATTACACAAAAAATTAGAGAGGAAAAAAGTATGGAAGAACAGAAAATTTGCGAAAGAATAACGAGCTTGGAAGAAAAAGAAAAAATTAATACAAAAAAAATAGACGAGCTAACTGTAAAAGTTAGTGAAAATGAAAGAGTATTGAACAATGTGGACAAGTCTCTTTCTGTTACAGTAGAGCAAATTAAAAATATAGCAGAGGATTTAAAACAAACAAGTATTAATTTTAAAGAGGCTATGATGAGGAGTAATACTGCAAACAGTAAGGAAACAGAGGTTTTAAAAGAAAAATATAATGAGCTAGAAAAGAAATATGAAAAGCTAGATAGTAAACTAGAACAAGAAACTGTAGTAAAGGATGCGGAAAATTGGAGAGCATCTAAGAAACAAATAATAGCATGGGTAATTGCTAGCATTTTAGGTATCGTAGCTTTATATTTTGGATTAAATTAGTAGAAAGGAGGAACTTTAAATGAGCAACAAAGTATATGATGTATTAAAATTTATTGCACAAATAGTATTACCTGCTATTGCAACTTTGTATGTGACACTAGCAGGAATATGGGGATTACCATTTTCGGAGCAAATAGGCGGAACTGTTATGGCAGTAGATACTTTTTTAGGGGCAGTTTTAATGATATCTAGTAATAATTATAATAAAACAAAGAAGGAGTGATAAAAATGGCTATAAAAGGAATAGATGTAAGTGAGTTCCAAGGACAAATTGATTGGAACAAAGTAAAAGCAGATGGCATTAAATTTGCAATATTACGTGTAGGTTATGGCATGGATATAGAAAAACAAGACGACAAATACATAGAAAGAAATCTATCAGAATGTGAGAGGCTAGGAATACCAGTTGGAGTATATCTATTTAGTTATGCTAACACAGTAGCAAAAGCTAGTTCTGAGGCAGAGCATACTTTAAGAATTATTGCTGGTCATAAAATACCTCTTGGGGTGTGGTATGATGTAGAGGATAGCAAGACTAGTGGCAGTGTGGACAAGTCTTATCTAACTCAAATAATAGACAAATACTGCAGTATCATAAAAGAAGCTGGTTATGACGTAGGAATTTATGCAAATCTTAACTGGCTAGAAAACAAAATAGAAAAATCTGTACAAGAAAAATATAAAGTTTGGGTAGCTCAATACTATAAAGAGTGCCAATATGAAGGAAAATATTTAATTTGGCAATACACTTCTTCTGGCAAAGTAAATGGAATTTCTGGAAATGTAGACATGAACTACTATTATGGAGAGTTAGAGGAAAGTACAGATAATACTGAGACAAAATCTATTACCCAACTAGCTCAAGAAGTAATAGCTGGGAAATGGGGCAATGGTGATGCTAGAAAAGATGCATTAACTAAAGCAGGTTATGATTATAATGCAGTACAAAATAAGGTAAATGAAATGTTAGCTAAACCAAAGAAATCCATAGCAGAAGTAGCAAAAGATGTTATTGCAGGAAAATATGGCAATGGAGATGAGCGTAAAAAGAAACTAGAAGCAGAGGGTTACAACTATAACGAAGTACAAGCAAAAGTCAATGAACTTTTAGGAGTAAATACTATTAAAACTTATACTGTAAAAAGCGGGGATACATTATCTGGCATAGCAAGTAAATACAAAACTACTGTTGCTAAGCTAGTAAAAGATAACAACATCGCTAATGCAAATCTAATATATCCAGGACAGAAAATAGTAATTAAATAAGTTATATGTCTCACAGAATAAAACGGCTTAGAATTGATTTTAGTACGTCAATTTTGAGCCGTTTTTTATTTTTTATTATATCTATATTAATAATTATTGCCTCATATCTTCTAAATAATCTAAGTATTCGCTTATTGTAGTGTGTTCTTCTTCAGCATCTTGTCCACTTTCTTTAGCACTATCTTTTAAAGCATCTAATAATTGCCAAACTTCTAAGTTTAAATTTTGCATTCTTTCGTATTCTTCCTCGCTCATCATATTTTTTAATTCCTTAATATTTAAATTTAAAATTTCTTTTACTTTCATATAAATTACCTTCTTTCTCTTAACTTAAATATATTATAACATACTGATATCAGTAAGTCAATACTTTTTTAAGATTTTTTTAAATATTTTTTTGCATTTTCTGTAATCCACTCAGCTGTAGATATTCCATCGTTTTTTAGTTTTTGCTTAAGCTCTAAACCTAACCTTTTTTCTATTCTAGCAAATATTGCCTCGTATTTTTGCTTGCTCCAGTCATATTCTTTTTCTATGTTTCTTGCCATAAAAATTCCTCCTTGATTTTTTTAATTTTATCATATATAATATTTATATACAAGAGAGGAATTATCCTCTCTCGTGTCAATCAAAATATTGATTAGCTTTTTTGATTGCAGATTGCTTTGCTAAATATTTATCGATTAAGTTACTAGCTATTCGAGTATTTAGCAGAGCTTTTATTATTTTACTAAACATAAGCCTCACCTCACTTTCTGTATATATTATATCATACTGATATCAGTAATTCAATACTTTTTTCAAAAAAAATAAAAAAATTTTTCATATCGACACGTTTCGACAAACGAAATTAACATAATATGCTATAATAAAACAAAGGAAGGTGTTGCTCATGAAAGAAGAATATTTAAAAGCAATACAAAGGATAAGAAGTTTAAAAGAAATCGTATCAGAAAAGGAATGGAACGATATAGCAAGGGAAGAAAATCTACTATCAAGCGAGAGCATTATCTCAAAGAGATTTTAATACATTACAGAAAGAAGTAAGAGCTAGCTAGGCTGGCTCTTTAAAATGGAAAAAATTAGGAGAAAAATTTAACACTTTTTTAACACATTAGTACAGAATGGAATAGAAATGGACATAAACGAAAAACGACAAAACACAGCAATACCAATGCTTTTTGGATAACGCAGAAATGTCCAAAAACGTACAATGAAAACAGTAGGTTCTGGAGTTGTTTCAGAAGTTATTGAATAATATTCAAAATTAATAAATTATATAGCGGGGGGGCTTGCAAGAAATTGCAAAACCCCTGCTATTTTTCTTGACTTTTTGTCTATTTGATTATATACTATAGTCGTATTTTAGGAGGAATGACAATGGGCAAATTAAATAAAATAATGTATGTAGCAATGCTTATAATAGCAATAATATTTACATTTAGCAATATAGCAAAAGCGACAACAGTTGAAATAACAACGGAAACATTAAACCTAAGAAAAGAAGCATCAACAGATTCAGATATAGTAGCACAAATATCAGTAGGAGAAGAGTGTGAAGTATTAGCAGATGAAGGCGATTGGTATAGAGTGCAATATGGTGATTATACAGGATATGTTAGTAAAGAATATACAAAAGTTATAGGAGGAGAAGATACTACAGGAAATGGAGATAACACTTCTGATAATGACGTGACAAGTGATGAACCAGATGATACTTCTACTAATGACACTACAGAAGAACCACAAGAGAATACTAACACGGAGCCACAAGAAAACACAAATCAAACTGATGAAACAGAGCCTGAGACTGATTTGCCAAGCTCAAGCAATAATGGTGTAACTACTGCAAAAATAAATAGTGACACAGATGTAAAAATAGTTCCACTAATAAATGGAAGTGCCATAGGTAATGTAAAAGCTAATACAGAAGTTACTGTTGTAACACAAACAAGCGGATGGGCTTATATTCAAACAGATACTATCTCTGGCTGGATAAGGGCAGATGTGTTATCAAGTACATCTAGTGGAAGCAATAATGCAGGTAACGAAAACAGTGATAATAGTGCTGATAATAATACAAATGCAGATGACACCAAAGAAGCTGATAATCAACCAGATGAAAGTACATCTAATTTCGAAGAAAGAACGATGTACACTACTGATTATGTGAATATAAGAAAAGAGCCAAGTACTAGCTCCGATAGACTAATGACAGTTGAGCAAAATACTGCTTTAAAGGTTGTAGGAGAGACAGGAGACTGGTATGAAGTAGAGACAAGCCAAGGAAATGCATATGTATCAAAAGAGTTACTATCTGATAAAGAGGTGTCAACCACAACAAGAGGTGGAATAGATAGAGTAAGTAATAATGAAACAGAAGATAAAAATAATGAAGACGAGGCAGGAGCATCAGATGCTTCTACCTCCAATTCGTCTGATAGCTCTGCACAAGCAGATGAAATTATAGCATATGCTAAAAAATTTTTAGGAGTGCCATATGTATATGGAGGAGCAAGTCCATCTGGATTTGACTGCTCAGGATTTACCATGTATGTCTATAATAAATTTGGTATATCAATGAGACATGGTGCACAAGCGCAAGCAAAATTAGGAAAAGCAGTAAATGTAGATAAATCTTCAAAGAGCAGTATGTTAAACAACTTAAAGAAAGGTGATTTAGTATTTTTCTTAGATTATGAGACAATGGATGAAATCGGACATTGTGGAATATATATTGGAGATGGCGATTTTATACATGCATCTTCTGGCTCGGGCTATTGTGTAAAGATTAATAGCTTATTACCGGGAGAGTATTATAATACTAGGTATTGTGCTGCAAGAAGAATATTATAAAAATAAAAAATTTCGGGGGCAAATGAAAGGATGAGTCTATATAAAAAGACCAATTTGTATTGCCTCCATTATGTATATAGTAGGGATATTAATGGGGCTATACTTGACTGTAAGTATAGCCTTTTTGTGCATAGGATATATTGTTTTTTCTATTATTTTGTGTCTGTTTAATGTAAATAAAAAGTGGATTGTATTTTTAAGCTTCGTACTGATTGGATGTATATATATTAATGTATTAGATAATAATTATGAAGCAAAATACGCAAATATCTCTGAGGAAGTAAGCATAAAAGCTATAATTATTTCAGAGCCAGTGGATAAAGATTACAAAAAAACATACACAATAAAAGTAGAAGAAATAAATGGTGATAAAAAATATAAAAACACAAAATTACTTCTTGATATTAAGAAAAGTGAATTAAAAGAAGAGCCTGAATTTGGTGATGAAATAGAAATAATAGGAGAATTGAAAAAGCCTAATGGTGCTAGAAATTATAAAGGATTTGATTACAAGCAATACTTAAAAAGTAAAAAAATATATGCCACAGTTAGCTCGGAAAATTATAAAATAATAAGCAAAAACAAAATAGATATAATTAGTAAAGTAATTAATTCTGTACAAAATAATATGAAAAGCAATATAAATAAAATTTTAAATGAAGAAGAAGCTGCATTATGTATTGGAATTTTAGTAGGAGATAGAGAGGCAATATCAGAGCAAACAGAAGACAACTTTAAAAAAAGTAATTTAACACATATGCTTGCTGTTTCGGGCTCACACATTACGTACATTATTAATGCACTTGCTATGCTATTAGGCAAAACGAGCAAAAGAACTTCAAAGATTTTTACAATCATAATTCTAATATTTTTTATGGCATTAACAGGTTTTACTTTTTCAGTTATTAGAGCATGCATTATGGGAATACTAGTATTGTTAGCAAGTTTAATGTATAGAAAGCCAGATACAATAAACAATTTGGGAATATCATCTTTTATTATATTGCTTTTTAATCCATATGCCATCAGTGATGCGGGATTTCTACTTTCTTACGGTGGAACAATAGGAATTGTGTTATTAGGAGATAAAATAGAAAATGCTATTTATAAAGAAGAAAATAAAAACAAAAATATAATTAATAAAATTATAAAGTACATAATCATATCCTTTAGTATCACTCTTTCAGCAAATTTAATAATTATTCCTATCATGGCATACAATTTTAGTACAGTATCATTTACATTCTGGATTTCAAATATTTTAGCAGCACCAATCATGGAGATTGCAACAATCTTTGGTTTTATCATATATTTTATTTCTATTTTTTTTATTCCACTTGCTAAATTCTTAGGGATATTTTTAAATTTATTATTATATTTACTTCTCAAAATTGCTGAAGTGTCTTCCTTGATTCCAGGCTCTAGCATATATATTAAAACTCCATATATAATTGAATGCATAATCTATTATTTGTTTATTGTGCTTTGGCTAAAATGGGACTATATTAAAAATGCTATAAAAGTTAAAAAGATACTTAAAGTTCTAGTAGCCAGCAGTATATTGCTAATAATTTTCAGTAGTATCTTTATTTGCTGTTTTCCAAAGACATTAAAAATATATTTTGTAGATGTTGGACAAGGAGATTGTACTCTAATAGAAACACCCACTAATAAGCATATATTAATAGATGGAGGTGGAAGCGAATTTGGTAATTTTGATGTAGGAGAAAGCACACTTCTACCATATTTGTTAGATAGAAGAATAACCACAATAGACTATATGTTAATATCACATTTTGATAGTGACCATATAGATGGGCTTTTTGCTGTAATGGAAAATCTAAAAATTAAAAATATTATCATATCTAAGCAAGGAGAAAAATCAGATAATTTTATTAGGTTTCAGGAATTAGTAAAGAATAAAAAAGTTAATGTTCTAGTAGTAAAAAAAGGTGATAGGATACAAATAGATAAGTATTCATATTTTGAAATATTATTTCCGGAAAAAAATTTAATACAAGACAATGTTTTAAATAATAATTCTATAGTGGCAAACTTTTGCTCAATGGGCTTTAAACTGCTTTTTACAGGAGATATAGAAGAAATTGCAGAAAAAAGACTTTGGGAATTGTATAGAGATACAGACAAATTAAAATCAACTATATTAAAAGTTGCTCATCATGGCTCGAAAACATCAAGTACAGCAAAATTTTTAGAATTAGTAACACCAAAAATAGCTTTAATAGGAGTTGGCGAAGGGAATAAATTTGGACATCCAAATAATGGAGTACTTGACAGAATTAGAGACTACACTAATAAAATTTACAGAACAGATAAAAATGGGGAAATAGAGATTATTTATACTAAAGGGAAAATAAGGATTTTAACAAAAATTGTATAATTTTACAAATTTATAACATAATAATATTAAAATTGTATTCAAGGAGTCGAAACACATTGTCTTTTGCAATTATATATAATGCTCATAAAGATAAAAAATGAAAAGATAAGCTCCTTAGAAAGAGGAAAATATGGATAAAAAGTGGATTATTTGTATTATTATAACAATTATTATTGGGCTATCTATTGGGATAGGATTAGCTGTATATTCTTCAAGTAATGGTGAAACAGAAGATATGGATTTATTAAGTGAAAAAGAACTGGCAGACTCAGAAGAAACTAATTCTAACATATTACAAAATACTACTAATACAGTCGAGACATCTGCAATAGATGCTAATATTTCACCAAATGCAATATTGATAAAAAAAATATATTATGAGACATGTGACCATTTGATAAGAGAGGCAGAGGATATTCCAGAGGAGTTGGTGAATAAAACTGAAGAAGACGTGAAAGAAGCATACAGTGATTGGAAAGTAGAAGAATTTTCACCTACTCAAATAATTTTATATAAAACTAAAAGTGGAAACTGTGGAGAGCACTATTTTGTACAAGAACACAATGGGGTAATAGGCATATATACAACAGATGAATATGGAATAAAAAAACTTCAGGAAGACACAGAAATCTCAACACAGTATCTACCAGAAGAGGATTTATCTAATTTAAAAGCAGGAATAGAAATAATAGGAAAAACAAATCTAACCGAATTTTTAGAAGACTATGAATAACTTGTTTTTGGGGGCGGAGGAAAAAAAAATTTTCTAAATCGAACTTGAAAACTTGTACAAAAAGGACACTCCTAAACGTGCAAGAATTTGGACAAAGAGGAGTGTCCCAAAAGTACAAGAACTTGCACAAAAAGGAGTGTCCCTTTTGTACAAGTTCTTACATTAATTATCTATTTTTAAATTTTCTTTTTTCAAATAGCCTTGTTGATAGAATTGTCTAAAATACATTACTAGTGAGAAGATAGTAGTTGCTATTGCTAAGTAATATATGTAATCATCAAAATCAAATAATGGAGTTGATGGATTTACAGTTGTATTCCAATATTCTATGAATAATGAGCATACTATTGCTACATAAAATAAGACAGTTGCAAGTTTTCCATACCATCTACTAGATACTACCAGTTTTTTTCCATAAAGGAAAGAAGCTCCAGAAACCATTAAGATTTCTTTTATAAATACTATTAATAGAATCCATAAAGGAACAATACCTTTAAAGGTAAGTGATGCAAGTACAGCTATTTGTGTAGACTTATCTGCTAAAGGATCGATTAATTTACCAAAGTTTGTTATAAAATTAAATTTTCTAGCTATAAAACCATCTAAAATGTCTGTTAAACCAGAAATAGTTAAAATTACAAAACCAGCTATATATTGTCCTGTTAGTATGTAATATACAATAAATGGTATTAATATAAATCTTACAATTGTTAGTGCGTTTGGAATATTTTTTAACATATATTTGCTCCTTCTATAAATTATGATAAACATTTTAAAGAAAAGAAATAGATTTGTCAAGTCCTATTTCTTTTCTAAAATAGTTATTTTACTTCAAAATATAATTTGTTATCTTGAGTGCTAACGTAAACAGTACTTCCATTCATTAATTCTGAGCGTAAAATCATATCTGATAATTCATCTTCTAAATATCTTTGGATAGCTCTTCTTAATGGGCGAGCTCCATATTTTATATCTGTTCCTTTTTCTAGTAAATATTTTTTAGCATCTTCAGATACTTCCATTTTAATATCTTTTTCTGATAAAGATTTTCTAGTATCATTTAACATTAAATCAACTATTTGCATTAATTCGTTAGGAGTTAATTGATTGAATGCAACAATTTCGTCAACTCTGTTTAAAAATTCTGGTCTAAAAGTCTCTCTTAATGCATTCATTATAGCATTGTTATTTACTTGTCCTCCACCAAATCCAATTGAATTTGTATTTAAGTTAGAACCAGCATTTGATGTCATAATTATTATTGTGTTTTCAAAACTTACTGTATTTCCTTGTGCATCTGTAAGTCTTCCATCATCAAGTACTTGAAGCAAGATATTGAACACATCTGGATGAGCTTTTTCTATCTCATCTAAAAGGATAATAGAGTAAGGATTGCTTTTTACTTTTTCAGTAAGTTGACCAGCATCATCATAGCCAACATATCCTGGAGGTGAGCCTATAAGCTTAGATGTAGAATGACTTTCCATATATTCAGACATATCTATTCTAATTATGGATTCTTCATTTCCAAACATTTCATAGGCAATAGCTTTAGCAAGCTCTGTTTTACCAACTCCTGTAGGTCCTACAAATATAAATGAAGGTGGTCTCTTTGTGCTTTTTAAACCAGCTCTGTTACGTCTGATTGCACGAGAAACTGCTTCTACAGCTTCATTTTGCCCAATAATTCTTTTATGAAGATTGTTTTCTAAATTTAATAATTTTTGTGTTTCAGCTTCAGTAATCTTCTTTACAGGAATTTTTGTCCAACTTTCAATAACTTCTGCAATATCTTGAATGCTTAAATTTTTTAGCTCCATCTTCTTTGATAAATCATCTATTTTCTCAGTTAAAGCACATTCTCTAGTTTTAAGCTCAGCAGCTTTTTGATAATCTTCTGTAGAATCTGCTTGAGCTGCTTCTTCTTTTTCTTCTTGAACTTTGGCAAGCTCATTTTTCAATATTTCTAAATCGTATAGCTCCTTGTTATTTAAATTTATCCTAGAGCAAGCTTCATCCAATATATCTATAGCTTTATCTGGTAAAAATCTATCATGTATGTATTTCTCAGACATTATAACTGTTTGTCTAATAACATCTGTAGATATTTTTACTTTATGATAATCTTCATAATATTTTTTTATACCATCAAGAATCTCAATACTATCTGATATAGAAGGCTCTGAAATTATAACAGGTTGAAATCTTCTTTCTAATGCAGTATCTTTTTCAATATATTTTCTATACTCTTTAAGAGTGGTTGTACCAATTAATTGAATTTCTCCATTTGCAAGTGATGGTTTCAATATATTTGCTGCATTCATAGAATGCTCTGCATCTCCAGCACCAATGATATTATGAATTTCATCAATTACTAAAATGATATTTCCTAAAGATTTGCATTCATCTATAATAGACTTCATTCTAGCTTCAAATTGACCTCTAAATTGAGTACCAGCAATTACAGCAGTCATATCCAATAAATACACTTCTTTGTTTAATAATTTCGCAGGTACTTTACCATTTGCAATCCTTATTGCTAGACCTTGAGCAATTGCTGTTTTACCAACACCAGGCTCACCAATTAAACAAGGATTATTTTTAGAGCGTCTATTAAGAATTTGAACAATTCTTTGAATTTCTTTATCTCTGCCGATTACTGCATCTAATTGATTGTTTTTAGCTTTTTGAGTAAGATTTGTTCCAAAAGTATCTAAAGCTTTTCTTTTTTTATTATTTTTTTTATCGACTTTAACTTTTTTCTTTCCAGAAAAATTAGCATCAGTATTATTACTATTTTCGTTATTTGTACCACTAAACATATTAGAAAAAATAGAGCCTAGTGGAATAGCACCAAATTGCAATGCACCTTCTGGCGAATCAGGATTATATTCTTCTCCTTCTTCATTTATTTCTGAAAAATCCATACCTTCTGACATATCTTTAAACATTGACTCAAATTGCTGTGTCATATTATTTAAATCTTCTTCTGAAAGATTTGCTTGTTTCATTAAGCTATCAATAGGATTAATTCCTCTTTTTTTAGCACAATCATAGCAATATCCTTCTAAAGTATTTTTACCATCGTTATCTTTTTTATTAACAAAAACAACTGCATTATTCTTTTTACAGTCTGAGCATAACATCTATATAATCTCCTTTATTTACATTTTTATACAATTTATATGATACATTATAAATGGCATAAAGTCAATAAAATTCCTGTGAAATTTATGTGAATAAATGTTGAATTAGAATTAATTTAATGATACATTATATACATAAAATAAAAGGGATGTGGAATAGTTGGAAAAAATAAAAGAAATTATGAAAGATAAATATAATATAGCATTTGCGGTGATATTACTTATAGCGATACTAAGCAGAATACTTTTCCTAGAGCAATTTCCAGATGGAATAGAGCAAGATGAAGCGGGACTAATGTATGATGCTTATTGTATGGCAGAGTATGGCACGGACAGATATTTAAATGAAAACCCAGTATATTTAATTAATTTTTGGGGAGGACAGAGTGTACTTTATTCTGCAATAGCAAGTGTTCTTATTAGACTTTTTGGACTTTCAGTATTTGTTGTAAGACTTCCTGCTGTCATCTTTAGCGTATTGACCATTGTTTTAGCATATTTACTTTCAAAAAAATACATTGGTAAAAAATTTGCATTAGTTCTTGCATTCTTAATAACTATATGCCCATGGCACATAATGCAATCAAGGTGGGCATTAGATTGCAACCTACTTGCATCGTTTATTATGATATCACTGTATTCTTTCTTGAATGCAAAAAAAGATTGGCATTATCTTGTATCAGGTGTGTTATGGGGATTAACATTATACACTTATGCACTTTCATACATAATGCTACCAGTATTCTTTATAGCTTTGTGCATTTATTTGCTATATGTGAAAAAAATAACTATAAAGCAAATACTAATTACAATTATTCCAATAATAATATTAGCTCTTCCATTAATTTTAGTACAAATAGTAAATTATTTTGGAAAAGGCACAATAAAGCTTGGATTTATTACAATTCCACAATTATTTAAATATAGGATTTCAGAGATAGGATTAAAAAACGTACTATATAATTTAAACCCTAATAATTATAATAATTTTTGGGAGTTACTATTCGCTTCAGGAGGAAATCAAACCCATGCATTAGAAGAATTTGGTACAGTTTATTATGCACTTATACCTTTTGTGGTTTTTGGCTTTATATTAATAATAAAAGAGAGCATACAATCAATAAAGAAAAAAGAGTTTAATTAAAAAACAGTATTCTTAATTCAATTTGTAACAATAGCTATATGTGTGCTCATGTTCTACGATTTACAAACATACAAATCAAATCCGTTATTTATAATGCTCTTAGTATTTGCTACAGAAGCAATTTTATGGATTTATAACAGAAGAAAAGTATTGGGCTATTTTATAATAGTCACCTTTTCAATAATATTTATTATTTTTGAAATATTTTATTTTACAAAAATAAATGACAGAGTAGGAATAGGGTATAACTCGGATTTCATTCCACTTATAGGATACTTAGATGAAGAATATCCAAATAAAGAAATATATATGGAAACTGATGCGTTACAACAATATATCTACTTGCTATTGGCTGAGGAAATGTCACCATATGATTTTATGGCAGACAAAACATTTCTCCGTTACAGAGGTGGAGAAATAGAAGTTAGTCAAGTGGGAAGATATCATTTCTTAGAATTTAAGATAAATACAGATTGGATATATGTAGTAGAAGAAAATAATTTATTTAGAAAAGAAAAAGAAGAAATAGTAAGACAGTCATTAGAAAATGCCGGATTTTCCTATGAAAAATATAATAACTTTTTTATATATAGCTATTCTGAATAATTGAAAATTATCTGTTTTTGTTGTATACTAATAATAGGGCACAAAAATAAAACAAAAAATGTACTATGAAAGGAATAAAATATGAAAGATCCAAAGATATTATATATTTTAATTGGCGCATTTTGTGTATTTGCAATTATTGCAGGAATTTATGCTCAATTTATAGATACAAATCATGGTGGGCTAGATATTTCTGATAATCCAAATGAAAATCTGTTACAAGAGCCAACTCAAGAAGAAATTAAATCAGATTTTAACAACCTATTCAATAACACACTTAATTTGGGAGGGTTTGATACAACAGGAATACAAAGAAATGATGCTACAAAACAAATTGTGTATTCTGCATATGACATAGATGAAAGCAATGATAGATATGATATAAATATACATATCCCTATTATAAATATAAGAAGTGAGCTCTCAAATACATTAAATCAAAATACACAACAAATCTTTGTTAACAAAGCAAATGAAATATTGCAAAATCAAGATACGACAAGAAAAGCTATCTACAGCATAGATTATACTGCATATATAAATAGTAATATTTTATCATTAGTAATAAAATCTACGCTTAAAGAAGGAAGCTCAGCTCAAAGAGTAATAGTTCAGACATATAACTATAATCTAGACACAAATGCAGAGGCATCATTAGTTGATTTAATTACTTTAAAAAGACTAAATGTGGATGAAGTAAATACAAAAATAAAACAGGTAGTTACACAAGCAAATCAAGAAAGCGAAACCTTGAAAAACATGGGTTACAACGAAATATATGTTAGAGATTTAACAAGCGATATATATTCTGTAGATAATGCTGGTGCATATTTCTTAGGCCCTAATGGAAATTTATATATAGTGTATGCATATGGTAATTCAGAATTTACTTCCGAGATGGATATAGTAATGTTTGGAGATTTATTAGATAATACAGAGCAACCGGATTACAGTGATACAAACGAAATTAATACAAACGAGACTAATACATTTATAAACGGAACAGCTTTAAATGATGTGGATGTAAATGATATTAACACAAATGAAGTAAATGCAGGAACAAATTAAGCTAACTTTGAGTTTTCGGTTTAATGGAATAGAGGGAAAAATGGCAAAGAAGATACTAATAACAGAAAAACCTTCAGTAGCAATGGAGTTTGCAAAGGTACTAAAAATAAATGGAGCAAGGAAAGATGGGTATTTAGAATCCGAAAATTGGATAGTAACCTGGTGTGTTGGACACTTGGTTACTATGTCATATCCAGAGGTATATGATGAAAAGCTAAAATTTTGGAGATTAGATACTCTTCCTTTTATGCCTAAAGAATATAAATATGAAGTTATACCAAATGTACAAAAGCAATATAACATAATAAAAAATTTACTCTCAAGAGAAGATGTTGACACTGTATATGTTGCAACTGACTCTGGACGAGAAGGAGAATATATATTTAGGTTAGTTGAAAATCAAATAGGAGTACATAAGCCAAACAGAAAAAGAGTATGGATAGATTCGCAAACAGAAGAAGAAATAAAAAGAGGAATAGAAGAGGCAAAAGACTTATCCGAATATGATAGTTTATCAGATTCGGCTTATTTGCGTGCAAAAGAAGATTATTTAATTGGAATTAATTTTTCAAGACTTCTTACTATAATTTATGGTAAAAGAATTGCAGGTCAGCTTAAAGAAGATAGAGTTTCTATTTCTGTTGGTAGAGTTATGACATGTGTTTTAGGAATGATAGTATCAAGGGAGCGAGAAATTAGAAACTTTGTAAAAACACCATATTATAAAATAATAGGAGAATTTGGAGAAGAAAACTCGTCCATAAAGGCAGAATGGAAAGTTACAGAGAAATCAAAAATGTTTGAATCTCCGAAACTATACAACGAATCCGGATTCAAAAAAGAAAGCGACGCAAAAGACCTTATTGTCTCATTACAGGGAAATAAAGCAATAGTAACAGAAGTAAAAAAGAGTAAAACAAAAGAAAATCCGCCACTACTATTTAATTTAGCAGAACTACAAAATGAATGCACAAAAAGGTTTAAAATAAAGCCGGACGAAACATTGGAAGTAGTGCAAAACTTGTATGAAAAAAAGCTTGTAACATATCCTAGAACCGATGCAAGAGTATTATCTACAGCTATAGCAAAAGTAATATCTAAAAATCTAAATGGAATAGCTAAAGGTTACAAAGATGAAGAAGTGCAGGGATATGTTAAGCAAATGGTAGATGAAAAGTACAAGACCGACTTAACCAAAACTAAGTATGTAAATGACAGCAAAATAACAGATCACTATGCAATAATTCCAACAGGACAAGGATATGAAAACTTTGACAAACTACCAGACTTACACAAAAATGTGTACAAGGTAATTGTAAAACGTTTCTTAGCAGTATTTTATCCACCAGCAGAATACAATAAAATATCTGTAAAAATAAATGTAGAAAATGAAGAATTTAATGCAAGTGGAAAAGTTTGTGTAAAACAAGGCTATTTAGAAGTATTAAAAGAAAGAAAGCAAGCGTCTGAAACGAAAAATGCAAGTGAAGTAAAAGAAGAAACAGACGGAATGTCTAAAAAAACTAATAATTCACAGTTAAATGCAAAAAATGTGGATAACAAAGACGAAATAGTAAAAGAAAGTGTAAATAATATAATTAATACTGATAATGCTTTAAATGATAGTGAAAACAAAGCAAACAATAATTCAAAAGAATTAGCAAAAAATCAAGACCAAGAAGAGAGCTCAGATTTAACAATTTTAGGAAAACTAAAAAAAGGACAAGAAATTCCTGTAATAAATTATGAAATAAAAACATCTGAAACAACGCCTCCATCACGTTATAACTCTGGCTCTATAATTTTAGCTATGGAGAATGCAGGAAAGCTAATAGAAGACGAAGAATTAAGAGAACAGATAAAAGGAGCAGGAATAGGAACAAGTGCAACTAGAGCAGAAATAATGAAAAAGCTAGAAAGGATAGGATATATAGCAATAAATAGCAAAACACAGATAATAACACCAACACAAAAGGGTGAGGCAATATATGATGTGGTAAATAGCTCAATGCCAGATATGCTAAACCCAAAACTTACAGCAAGCTGGGAAAAGGGCTTAGATATGGTGGCAAAAAAAGAGATAAAACCAGATGTGTTTATGGGAAAACTAGAAAACTATATAAATTCAAAAGTAGGAAAGTTAGTAGTGAAGTGGTAACTATGCATAAGTTTGGACAAAATATATATAAATTTTATAAGGAGGTCTTATGAGTAA
>CAJFHE010000022.1:0-13230 GCA_904378095.1 uncultured Clostridia bacterium
ACCAGGATGTAGAAACAATTGGCATATACATCATGCAAGCAAAGGCGGAGGACAAATACTTATATGTGTAGAAGGAGAAGGTTGGTACCAAGAAGAAGGTAAACCAGCACAAAGCTTAAAGCCAGGAGATGTAGTTACAATACCTGCTAATGTAAAACATTGGCATGGTGCTAAAAAAGATTCATGGTTTTCTCATTTAGCAGTAGAAGTGCCAGGAGAAGATACTGCTAATGAATGGTGTGAACCAGTTAATGATGAGGAATATAACAGGTTATAGAAAGATAATGATTTTACATTGGCAATTTTATGTAATCATGTTATAATTAATGTGTTCGAATACACATCTATATTTTAAACAGGAGGCTTGCATTATGATTTACACTGAGCAGACTAAGAAAGCCATGGTAATTGCATACAATGCTCATCATGGACAGCTTGATAAATGTGGAATTCCATATATTTATCATCCTATCCATTTGGCAGAGCAAATGCAAACAGAGGAAGAATGCATTGTTGCACTTCTTCATGATACAGTCGAAGATACTGATGTTACTTTTGAAATGTTGGAAAAAGAATTTTCTAACACTATAGTCCAAGCTGTGAAATTGCTTACACGCGATGGAACTGTTGAATATTTGGATTATGTAAGAAACTTAAAGAGCAATCCAATAGCTAGAAATGTAAAACTAGCAGATTTAAAGCACAATAGTGACATGTCTAGACTTCCAAATCCAACTGAAAAAGATTGGAAGCGAAAAGAAAAGTACGAAAAAGCAATGCAAATTTTGCTTGAAGACTGTGAGAGTTGAGCCTGACAAGAATAGGGGCTACAATAGCCTCTATTTTTGTTGGCCAACACAATAAGAAAGGAAAAAATATGAATATAGAGAATGAATTAAAAAGTTTTTTTATTGATGGATTTGATTTTCAGGTCAATAGTATTGAAAAAAATCTACAATCAACAATCGGCAATGTATATATGGTTTATTGCAATGATAATAAGTATGTAATAAAAATATATAATGATATAGGTCATACTAAAGCTATGGTAAATCTATATAAAGTATTAGAAGAAAACAATTTATATGTACCAAAGGTAATACACAATAGCCTTGATGAAGAATATACAATATTTGAAGATAAGTATATAATTGTTTATTCATTCTTAAAGGGACGTCAAATTACTTGGAATGCTGATAAAATTAATTTAACGGATTACGAAATAAATAAGTTGGCTAAAACAGTAAGAAAATTGCATGATGTAACCAATAATGAAGTTATCGGTTTGCAACAGCTTTCATTTGGAAATGATATGGAGCGTAAATCTGTGCTACATTTTGATTTGACAAGAAATAACATATTTATTGATGATGAGCAAGATAAAATTGGTTTCATTGATTTTGATGATGCAAAATATGGAGCATCTGTGTGTGACGTAGCAATATTAATTGCAAATTTATTTTTTTCAAAATCTAAAGGAGCTAATTTAGAGGGTATGCAAAAGTTTATAGATGCATATTACGAAGATGACTTGAAAATAAAAGAATTAGAAGTACCTAGAATAAAAGAGTTTGCTTTAATGTGGATAGATTATGTTTTAGATGGAAATGAGTTTGATGCAAGTACAACAGAAAGTTTTGAGGCAAGGAAGAAATTAATAATGGAGCTTTTATAAAATTTTAGTAAATAGATGTGTATTTTTTCTAATCAATATGATAAAATTCAAATAGAAAAAATAATAAAAATATATAGGAGGGTACAAATGAAAAATTATTTTGGATACACAGATAAATTGTGTGTAGTAACAGGAGCATCTAGTGGTATGGGCAAAGCAACAGTAGAAATGTTAGTGGATTTAGGAGCAAAGGTATATGCAATAGATTTAAATCCATGCACAGTAGAAGGAATTACTAAATTCATTAAATGTAATTTGGCAAGCAAGACAGAAATTGATGAAACATTTAAGCAAATCCCTGAGCATATTGACTGCTTTTTCGGAGTAGCAGGATTATCTGGTGCTAAAACAGATTATAGAACTACATTTGACTGTAATTATACAGCCAATATGTATATCACATTAAACTATCTTAAAGCTAGAATGAGTAAAGGCGGAGCAATTGTATATTGCACATCAACAGCAGGATTAGAATGGAAAAAATTTAAAAAAGAGCAAAATAAAGTTGTGCATGCAAAAACATGGAAAGAAGTACAAGAATTAACAAAAAAATTAGCCGCTTCTGCACCAGCAACTTTTGCATATATGTATTCAAAAAGATGTGTTTCACAATTTGCATGTGAGCAATCAGTAGAATTTGCAAAACTTGGCATTAGAATGAATAATGTTTTGCCTGGCTCAACAGACACAGGAATGAAACAAGAATTTCAAGATATGGTGGGAAGTGAAGAAGGATTAATCGCACAAGCTGGACTTGCAGGAAGATTAGCAACACCAGAAGAAATGGCATACCCTATGGTATTTTTAAATTCAGAAATGGCTACTTTTATCTCAGGCTTAGAAATGCTTGTGGATTATACAGATACTTGCTTAAAAACGTTAGGATTAAAGAAAAACTTAGAAGCAGTATCTGCTACAAACCCTATTATATGTGCTTTGGCTAAGAAAATGATGAATAAGGAAGCAAACAGTCATGCTTTGAAGTCAGGCTCTGATGATAAAAAATAAATTTAATTAACATAGGAATGCGTCATGAAGAAAATTAACTTTTTTAAAAAAACATATTATTCTGTAACATGTAAAAGATATAAAGAAATGGTAGAAGAAAAATCAGGATATGCTATTTTATACTTGGCAATTTTCGAGCTTAGTTTTACAATTATAATTTCTTTTATAGCTGCAAAGAGCTTTTTAACAGCATCCTTTACTGAAATATATGAGTATGCATATGATTTCTTAGTAGACTTTTTCTATAACTCTCTATCATTAACCTTTGATACAATATTAGTGCTCTCTATATTAGGGTATGTATATAAATTAATTACCAAAAATAAAGTAAAATATTCAAAAATGTTTTGCTTGGCAACGTATGCTTCAACGACTGCAATGATATTAAAATATATTGTGTTTTCAGTAAATTATTTGACAAACATAGACATATACTATTTTAATTATATTTATGTGATTATTGTATTAATCTATTTTGTAGTTAATTTGGAAAAGCTAGAGCAATTGTGAATATAAAAGATGTAAGAAGAAGTCCTTAATAGATTTCTTCTTTTTATGTGGATTATTTGTTTTATATGTGTTATACTTGATAAGAAATTTTATATAGATAGTAATAGTAAAAGTAATAATAAGGAGGAATAAATATATGAGTAAGTATTATTTTACATCAGAAAGTGTAACAGAAGGACATCCAGATAAATTATGTGATTTAATTTCAGATAGCATTTTAGATGAATGTCTAAAGCAAGACGAAAATTCAAGAGTAGCTGTAGAGACTTTTGCAGCTGGAAATACAATAACGATTGCTGGACAAATAACTTCTAAGGCAGAGTTTAACGTAGAAGAAGTAGTAAGAAAAGTTATAAAAGAAATTGGTTATGATAATGCAGAAGTTGATATGGATTATAGGACATGCAAGATAGATATCAATATTACAAAACAAAGTCCAGATATTGCAATGGGAGTAGATATAGGCGGTGCAGGTGACCAAGGGATTATGTTTGGATATGCATCTGATGAAACAGAAAATTACATGCCTTATGCAATAAACATGGCGCACAAATTGTCCAAAAGATTAGCAGAAGTTAGAAAAAATGGAATAATCCCATATTTAAGACCGGATGGAAAGGTACAAGTAACAGTTGAGTATGAAGATGATAAACCAAAAAGAATAGAAACAATATTAATTTCTACTGAGCACAATGCAGATATAAGTCAAGAAAATTTAAAGAAAGACGTGATAGAGAATATAATTAATGCTGTTGTCCCAACTGACATGATGGATGAAAACACCAAAATATATGTAAATCCAACTGGAAGATTTGTAATAGGCGGACCATTAGGAGATACAGGACTAACAGGTAGAAAAATAATCGTAGACACCTATGGCGGGTATGCAAGACATGGTGGAGGAGCTTTCTCTGGAAAAGATGCTAGCAAAGTAGATAGAAGTGCAGCATACATGCTTCGCTATATTGCAAAGAATATAGTTGCAAATGGATATGCAAAAAAATGTGAAATACAAGTATCCTATGCAATTGGCATGAAAGATCCACTTTCAATTTATATCAACACATTTGGAACAGGCAAAAGGCCAGAGGAAGAATTAGTAGAAATGGTAAAAAGCCATTTTGATTTGACGCCAAAAGGAATGATAGACTATTTAGGGTTACAAGAGCCAATCTTTACAAAAACAACGAACTATGGACATTTCGGAAAAGATGATTTGCCATGGGAGAGAATTATAGATTTGCATTAGCTCACAATTGAGAAATTGGGGTCAGGCTCCAACTTCTTAGAAAGGAAAGCACAAAAAATGAACTACAAAATAGTAAACGGCTCTATTTCATTTGGAGCTGAAACAGTACTAGAGGAAATAAATTTTGAAATAAAAGAAAAAGATAAAATTGCTATTGTAGGGAGAAATGGAAGTGGTAAAACAACTTTCTTAAAAGCGATAGTAGATAATTCTATGTTAGAAGAAGGAATCGGAGAGGAAAAGTTTGGAATATATAAGCAAGGCTCTCCTAACATAGGTTATTTAAAACAAATGGAGTTTGAGGGCTCTAATGATACTATGCTAGATGAGATTTTGAAAGTGTATGAGCCAATTATTAAGCTAGAAGAAAAGATAGAAAGGCTTGCAAAAGAGTTAGAAATATCACAAGAAGAAAAATTAATTAAAGATTATACTAATTCTTTAGATAGATTTGAGCAAGTAGGCGGATATACTTATAAAAAAGAATATGAAATAGCAATTAAAAAGTTTGGCTTTTCAGAAGAAGATAAAGCAAAAAAGATGAATCAATTTTCTGGTGGTCAAAGAACTAAAATTGCTTTTTTGAAGCTACTACTTAGCAAGCCAGATATTTTACTATTAGATGAGCCAACAAACCATTTAGATATCACTGCAATAGAATGGCTAGAGGGTTATTTAAAAGATTATCCTAATGCAGTTGTAATTGTTTCCCATGATAGAATGTTCTTAGACCAAATTGTAAACAAAGTATATGAGATAGAATATGCAACAATGACAGAATATGTGGGAAACTATACAAAATTTGAAGAGCAAAAACGAGCAAATTATGAAAAACAGTTAAAAGATTATGAATATCAACAGGCGGAAATCAAGAGATTAAAAGCCATAGCAGACAGATTTAGATATAAACCAACAAAAGCAAAAATGGCATTATCAAAATTAAAGCAAATTGAAAGAATGACGATTATAGAAGAGCCAAGCAAATATGATTTAAAGACTTTTCATACAAATTTTGAATTAAAAACTGAAAGCGGGAAAATGGTACTTACCGTCAAAAATTTGCAAATAGGATATGATAAGCCAATTGCCGAAGTGTCATTTGAGCTATTTAGAGGGCAGAAATTGGCTATCATTGGAGAAAACGGAATTGGAAAATCCACTTTACTTAAAACTTTAAATGGTGATATACCAAAACTTGGTGGAGAATTTGAATATGGATATCATGTAGAAAAGGGCTATTTTGACCAACAGATGGAATTTTCTAATCCAGAAAACACAGTATTTGATGAATTTTATGAAAGCTTCCCAAATCTTACAACAACACAGATACGAACAATTTTAGGTACTTTCTTATTCTCTGGAGAAGATGTGTTTAAGAAAATAAAAGTATTATCAGGTGGAGAGAGAGGGCGTTTACAATTATGCAGAATTTTTAAGAAAGGCCCTAATTTAATATTACTAGATGAGCCAACAAACCATATGGATATTGTAGGCAAAGAAAGCTTAGAGAATATCTTAAAAGAATATAAAGGCACACTAATATTTGTATCCCATGATAGATATTTTGTGAATAAGATAGCAGATTCTTTGTTGATTTTTGATAAGGATAGAGTTACATATTTTAATGGAAATTATGAGGAATATAGGCGAAAGAAAAAAGAGCAAGAAGAAATGCTAGATGGCAATACTAATTTGGAAAAATCGGCAATTACTAATGCAAATGACAAAAAAGCATATACGCCACAAGAGAATGAAATATCCGCTTCTAACAAGAAAGAAAATTCATATTTTATCAATAAAGAGAAAAACAAAATGAAAAACAAGATTAATAAATTAGAAAAAGAAATTGAAGAAAAAGAGAAACAAGTAGAAGGTTTGCAAAAAGAAATGCTAGAAGATGAGATTAGTACAGATTATGAAAAATTAAAAGAATTGCAAGATAAAATCCAGGAATTAAATAATGAAATAGAAAGCAATATGTCAGAATGGGAAGAGCTTACAGATATTTTAGATAATTAGATAGAAAATGGTTTCATTGTTTTAGATGTAGCATTAGGGCAAAATATTAATTTGAAATGATAAGAAAAAAGTGCTATAATTAATCATATATCTTTTATAGAAAGGTTGGAGTTAATATGTTTTTAGTTCGGTACAAACAAACATCAAGAATAAGAGCTAATAAACCTATTGTGGATGTCACAATCAAATGTGAGAAAGGAGTACCAGACAATTATTTGATAGGAGTAGTAGAAAGTAAGATTGAAATTGGTGCAATATGCAATGGACAAATGCATTTGCCTCCAAAAGAATTAATTTTACAAAAAGAAGCTGGGAAAAAATGTCTAACTTTTTCTTTACTCTTTTCTTCCAGAAAAGAGGCCATGAACTATATTACTCTTATTGAAAAAAGTTAACGAAAACCAAAAAAGATGACTTCAAATGAGGTTATCTAAGAAAGGATTGAGAGCTAATATGTTTATTATTCCTACTAGTTGGAGTTTTACATCACGGAAAGGAGAAAAGACAATACTAGTGGAAGGAAAAAGTCCAGTTAAGGAAGCTGATGGAATAATGCTTGAAATTGCTTTAAAGATTATCAATGTCGCTCAAGCTTTTCAAGGAGTATTAGTTGCACAAGAACCCGAAAATTTTGGTAATCAAGATGAAGATTGTTTAACTGTTTCTTTTACTTTAAGGTTCCCGAACAACTGGAAAAAAAGTAAATTTAAAAATTATTGGCGCTCAGGTTAATGCAGTAAAGAAGATGATTCTGATTAGAATCATCTTCTTTTGTCTTGTCACTTACTTGTCACATTAAGTGCTGTATAATAGAAAAAGATAGAGTGTAAAGGATAGAGCTAAAAAACTTGTTTTTTTCCTCCGTCCCCAAAAACAAGAAAGGTGTGAAAAGAATGGAAATATTGAGGGTAGAAAGTTTGACAAAAGTTTATGGAAAAGGTGAATCTAAAGTTGTAGCAATTGACAATATATCTTTTTCAGTGCAAAAAGGAGAATTTGTTGCTATTGTAGGAGCAAGTGGAAGCGGAAAATCCACATTACTTCATTTGATAGGAGGAGTAGATAGACCAACAAGCGGCAAAGTATTTATTGACGGAAAAGATATATATCAAATGGATGATGATAATTTGGCTATTTTTAGGAGAAGACAAGTAGGACTGATTTATCAATTCTACAATTTAATACCAATTCTAAATGTAGAGGAAAATATTACACTTCCTTGTGAGTTAGATAATAGAAAGGTAGATAAACAAAAATTAAACAATTTGCTTCAGTCGTTAGGATTGGAAACAAGAAGAGCCCATTTGCCAAACGAGTTATCTGGCGGACAACAACAAAGAACATCAATAGGAAGAGCAATGATTACAAATCCAAGTATAATCCTTGCAGATGAGCCAACAGGCAATTTAGACTCAAAATCAAGTGATGAAATCGTAAATTTGTTAAAGAAATCTAATAAAGAATATAAGCAAACTATTATAATGATTACACATAATATGGAAATCGCTAAAATAGCTGACAGAGTCTTAGAAATAGAAGATGGAAAGATTATAAGGGAAAACTAAAAAAAGAAAATTTGTACAAAAGGAGGTAGATTATGAGTATTTTTACTAAATTAACTTTACGTAATTTAAAATTGAATAAAAAGAGGACAATAGGCACAATTATTGGAATAATGCTTGCAACGTCGCTTATTTGTGCAGTCGCTGGTATAATAACTAGCTTACAAAAAAGCATGGTGGCAACTACAGTAGCTGACACAGGCTATTATCATTTAAAACTTTCTGATGTAACACAGGAAGATGTGGAGAAGTTTAAAAATAATAGAGACATTGAAGATGTAAATGTTTTAAATGATGTTGGGTATTCGCTTTTAGATGGTGGCACAAATAGTTATAGACCATATATACACTTATACTCTATGGATAATGAAAGTTTTAATAATATGGCACTTGAACTTGTTGAAGGAGAATATCCTAAAAATAGCAATGAAATAGCTATAAATGAAGATATTTTAACTAATTCTAGTAAAGAGTATAAAATAGGAGATACTATTACATTAAATATTGGTGACAGATATGCAGGTGATGAGTATATTAATTCTGGATGGGATTATTTGCCATATGAGTATGCCACTTCTTCAAATGATTCAGCAGATGTGGAAGAAAGTAGTAGCGATGGACTTATAATAGACGAAAATCTCGGTGAGTCACAAAAAATTACAGAAGAAAATCTTAAAGTGAATTTTACAAAAGAGTTTACTATAGTAGGCATTGTATCTAATAATGATTTACCAATTAGAAGAATATCATTTATTACAGATGCAGGATATACCTGCATAACTAATGGATTGGAAGAAGGAGAAAAAGATATTTATATTGCCTTAAACAATCCAAGAAATTGTAAAGAAGATTTTAAAGAAATGATAGGCTTAGATATGGATTCTGGAGATTTTGCTAATACAGAATATGCTTATTCTATTAATTATAGTTTACTAGTATGGGAGGCTTTAAATGTAAGCAATTCTACAATGTCCATGATTGTAGCTGTAGCACTTGTGGCTGTTGTTATAATAATGATAACAAGTGTTTACTGTATAAAAAATGCATTTTCAATTTCATTAACCGAAAAAATTAAAATGTACGGAATGCTATCAAGTGTGGGAGCAACAAAGAAGCAGATTAAGAAAAGTGTTATACAAGAAGGCATGATTTTAAGCTTTATAGGAATACCTTTGGGAATACTAGCAGGAATTTTAGCAGTATATATTTTGACAATCGTTGTTGGAAATATTTTAGAAGGAGCTGTTAATGTAAAAATTGAATTTAGCATCTCAATTTTGCCTATCATACTATCAATTATATTAGGTTTAGTTACTGTATATTTATCATGCTTATCTGCAGCAAGAAAGGCACAAAAAATAACACCACTTGAAGCAATTAGAAGCACAAATGATATACAGATAAAAGGCAAAGAAATGAAAACACCAAAGCTAATAAAAAAATTATTTGGCATGGGCGGAGTTATAGCATATAAGAATTTAAAAAGAAGCAAGAAAAAGTATAAGACAACAGTTGTTTCTATTGCGATTAGTGTGTTTGTATTTATTGCAACATCAACACTATTAACATATGCTTTTGAAGCAATGGGCGGATATTACGAAGATTATGACTATAACATAAAAGTGACATCTGCATCTAATAATGGAGAAGATTTACTCAAAATAGTTCAAGATGAAAGATATAAAGATAACACATTAATATATAATATATCAACGAATGACGGCTATTCTTTAATGCAAATGGAAGATGACAACGTTCTATCTGATTTTGCATATGAAGAGCTTAAACGTGATTCCTCATATGTGCCACAGGCTTCAGTAAAAGGACTTAATAGTGAAGACTTTAAAGAATTTACTCAAGAATTAGGTTTAAATTATGAAGAAGTAAAAGATAAAGCAATATTAAATGATTATGCAAATTCATACCGAGAAGATGGTACTATTGTAAGAGGAAGGGTTTACAATTATAAAAAAAGTGATATCATAACAGGTAAATTGGATGGAGTAGAATATAAATTTACTATTGCAGAGGTTACAAATCAAAAGCCACGTGCTCAAGAAGGAAATTATTATGGTAATGGTTGCATTATTATTAACGTAGATGAGTATCCAGATATTAAATTTGTACCAACTGACTTAGCAATAAATGTAGAAAATCCTACAGATGTAGAGCAAGATTTAAATGACACATATCATGATTGTTATGTTTTAAACATAGATAAACAGGTAAAATTCTATAAAGCCATTGAATTAGTAACATATATTTTCTCATATGGATTTATAGCTGTAATTACTCTAATAGGTGTAACCAACATTTTTAATACACTAACTTCAAATATCGAATTAAGGCAAAAAGAATTTGCTATGCTAAAAAGTATAGGAATGACGCATAAAGAATTTAATAGAATGGTAAACTTAGAAACAATATTTTATTCATTTAAAGCATTGCTATATGGAATAATTTTAGGACTAATTGCCTCATTTGCAATATATAAGGCTTTTGCAAAGTCTATAGATTTAGGATTTATTTGGCCAATTGGAGCAATATTAATTTCAATAGTATTTGTGTTTATTATAGTATTTGTTATAATGAGGTTTGCAATAAGGAAAATCAACAAACAAAATATTATTGAGACAATTAGAAAAGAAAATGTATAGAAACAAACTATAAAAGCGTGGAGGTGCAAAATGCAAATTCTTTTAGTGGAAGATAATAAATCAATAACAAAGGCTTTAACATATAATTTAGAGCAAAATAAATACAAAGTGTTAAGTGCAGAAACTGTGGCAGAGGCGAAAGAATTGCTAAAAACCGAGAAGATTGATTTAATTATTTTAGACATTACACTTCCTGATGGAAATGGATTTGATTTATATAAAGAGATAAAGAAAGTTGGAATAAGTACTATATTTTTAACAGCAAGAGATGATGAAAATGACATTGTAAAAGGCTTGGAATTAGGTGCGGAAGATTATGTGACAAAGCCATTTTCTACAAGAGAGTTACTTGCTAGAATTAATAAGATTTTACTAAGAAATAAAAAGAAGAATATTGTGAAAATACAAGATATTACATGTGACTTAGACAAAATGTGTGTATATAGAGGAGAGGAAAAATTAATATTTTCCTCTTTAGAGTTAAAAATACTAATGCTATTGTTTACTAACCTAAACAAAGTAATAACAAGAGAGTATATTATAGAAAAAATATGGGATTGGACAGGCAATGATGTTTATGATAATACTGTTACTGTATATATGAAAAGAATAAGACAAAAGCTTGGCTCTCCAATTATAACAACTGTTAAAGGGGTGGGATATAGAATAGATGAAGAATAATGTAAATCTAAAAAAATATCTAACAATATGCGTGATAATTTTCATTATTTTTATGATTGTATTTATTATTATAAACAGTGTACAGTATATTCACTTTACCAAAAATGCAAATAGTGTAATTAATCAAATGGTAGCTGAGATACAAGAAAAATATCCAGATGTAAATATCAATGATATTATCAAGATTTTGAATAGTGATAATATAGATGCGGATAATGTGCTTAGAAAATATGGTATCAGCCTAGAAAAAGACTCAGCTATAATGCAGAACACATCTGATTATATTATGTTTTTAATATTAAGTACTGGAATTATAATCTTACTTTTTTTAAGCATAATTGTAATATTTATACTATACCAGAAAAAGCAAAACAAGAAAATAAATGAAATTACTAAATATATTGAAGAGATAAATAATCATAATTATGCCTTAGACATACAGGAAAACAGTGAAGATGAATTATCAATTTTAAAAAATGAGCTTTATAAAATTACGGTAACTTTAAAAGAGCAAGCAGAGAATTCTAAAGAAGATAAAATTAGATTGAAAAAATCATTGGAAGATATATCACATCAGCTAAAGACTCCACTTACCTCTATAACTATTATGCTTGACAATATACTAGATAACCCTAACATGGATATAGAAACAAGAAATGGATTTATTAAGGACATATATAGAGAAATAACAAATATAAACTTTTTCGTACAATCACTGCTAAAACTTTCTAAATTTGATGCAGATACTATTACATTTAACGACAAGATGGAAAATTTGAAAGATATCATAGAAGAAGCGGTTAAAAATGTTTCTATACTATGCGATTTGAAGAATATTGAGATTGACATACAAAAAGAAAAAAGCCCACAAGTTTTTTGTGATTTAAAATGGCAGGTAGAAGCGGTTACAAATATAATTAAAAATAGTGTTGAGCATTCAAAAGAAAATAGTAAGGTATATATTTCTTATGACGAAAATAGCATGTATTCTGAAATAATGATAAAAGATGAGGGAGCAGGAATAGATAAAGAAGATTTGAAACATATATTTGAAAGGTTTTATAAAGCAAAAAATTCTAGTAAAGATAGTGTTGGTATTGGACTAGCTTTAGCAAAAACAATTGTAGAAAAAGATAATGGATATATTACAGTGGATTCTGAAATAAGCAAAGGAACAACTTTTTATATAAAGTATCTGAAGTGAAGAAATACATTATGTGACCAGGTAAATTGAAAAATACTCTAGCAATAGTATAATATTGTTTAGAGTATTTTTTAAGGAGTGTTAATCATGGAAAATAATGTGATATTAGAAAGTAAAACAGAAGATATATTGAAAAAATTAGATGAAATATATGGCACAGAAAAATGTAAAGATATTCTAAAAAACTATGCTGTTTATTTGAAGATGAGAAAAGAAGGGAAAATTAAAGTTGGAACATATAATTTACTAATTGACAATTCATCAGAAGCGGTAGTACCAAAACAAATAATAGAGATTATATATAAGTTATTAAAGGAATATGAAGTAGTAAATACATCATATAAATATTTAACACTTGACGAAATTAGACAGAATAATGATAACAATAGGAGAAGAGAAAAAAACAAAAAGGGTAAAAAAGAAAAATTGATTAAGGAAGATTTATTGGTAATAGATACTGAAAAGCTAGATAGCTCTATTGATTACATGAAAAGCAACATCAGGGATTTAGTAAATAAATATCCTAAAAAAGTATTGATTCTCATATATAAAAAGCCAAAGAGTAGATTTATTTTTTGGGGGGATGAATATGATGAGGAATATTTTGGAGATATTATAAGCTGGAAATTATCATTAGAGGGGCTTACTAAAAACAATAAGATAGA
>CAJFHE010000022.1:13260-16266 GCA_904378095.1 uncultured Clostridia bacterium
AGTTATAGCAAAATAAAAGATGAGTTATTAAATATTGTACTTGAATGTAAAATGAAAAATGTTAAGAATATAACAGATAAAGTTGTAAAAGAAGAGCTTAAGAGGAAATACTTTGCGAAAGATAATGAGAAGAGAAGCGGAATGGAAGAGCTAAATTCTCTAATAGGTATTGACTCTGTAAAGAAACAAGTGGAGCAAATAGTTAACTTTTTAAAAGTGAACAAAGAAAAGAAAAAAATGCCTATGTTACATATGTGCTTTATGGGAAATCCAGGAACTGGTAAAACCACAGTAGCTAGAATTATAGGAAAGATATTTGCAGAGATGGAAATTCTATCTAAAGACAAAATATTTGTAGAGGCAGCAAGTCAAGATTTAATAGGAGAATATGTTGGACAGACAGCTCCAAAGACAAAAGCTATGACAGATAAAGCAAAAGGTGGAGTATTGTTTATTGATGAAGCTTATAGTTTATCTCCTGAAAATGCAAGAACTTCTTATAGTGAAGAATGCATTGCGACTTTATTAAAAGAAATGGAAGACAAAAGAGATAATTTATGCGTCATCCTCGCAGGATATACTAATGAAATGAAAGAATTATTAAAAGTAAATCCTGGATTTGAAAGTAGAATTCAGTTTAAGATAGATTTTCCAGACTATTCGGAAGAAGAATTATACGAAATATTTAAGCAAATGGCAAAAGAAGAAGAGTACAAGTTGTCAAATAATATAAAGGAAGTTGTTACTCAATATTTTGCTGAAGCAAAAAAAGAAAACAATTTTGCTAATGCAAGATGTGCAAGAAATTTGTTTGAAAAAATAAAATTTGAGCAAGCTAATAGAGTAGCAAAAGAGATGGAAAAAGAGAGCAAAGTATTGAATAGCAATAATTCTAACAAAAGTACTAGTGTAAACTTAATAAAAAAATGTGATGCTGTAAATGTAATACAAAAATTAGAGAGCAGCAATAACAAGGTTTCAAAAATTCAAATTGGATTTGCAAGTTAAATATTTTGGCATTTTAGCGTTTACTTTTTTAAATCTTTGTGATACTATAACAAAGGAAAAATAAAAATATTAGGAGGTATAAAAATGTCAAATATGACGATTGCAGAAAATATATTTAATATTGGTGCTAGCGATAATAATTTAAAATTATTTGAAAGTCAATATAATCTAAAAAATGGAATGAGCTACAATTCTTATGTTATAAGAGATGAGAAAAATGCTATACTTGATACTGCTGATGAAGCAATTACAGATATTTGGATTGATAATTTAGAGAAAATTTTTGTGGAAGAAGAACCAGATTATTTAATTGTATCTCATATGGAGCCAGACCACGCATATAATATAGGGTTAATTGCAGAAAAATATCCTAAAATGAAAATAGTAGGAAACACATTCACTTTTAACATATTGCAAAATTTCTTTGACATAGATATAGATGATAGAAAAATTGTTGTAAAAGAAGGAGATGTACTAGATTTAGGTAGACATAAATTACAATTTTTTATGGCTCCAATGGTTCATTGGCCAGAAGTAATGGTAACTTATGAGCAAACAGAAAAAATATTATTTACTGCAGATGCCTTCGGAAAATTTGGCTCATTAGATATAGAAGATGATTGGTTACCAGAAGCAAGAAGATACTATATAGGAATAGTTGGAAAGTATGGAGCACAAGTACAAGCTTTATTGGGTAAAGCTGCAACTCTAGATATAAAAACAATTTGCCCTTTACACGGACCAATTTTGAAAGAAAACTTGGGTTATTATATAGAAAAATATAACACATGGAGTAAGTACGAGCCAGAAGAAGAGGGAGTATTTATAGCATGTAGCTCAATTTATGGAAACACATTAGATGCTGCAAACATACTAGCAGAGTTACTAAAAGAAAATGGTGAAAAAGAAGTAGTAGTGATGGATATTGCACGCTCTGATTGGGCAGAAGCAGTGGCAAATGCTTTTAAATATTCAAAATTAGTTGTAGCCGCATCTAGTTATAATGCTGGACTAGTTCCTCCAATGGAGCATTTTTTGGGACGTTTAAAAGAGAGAAACTTCCAAGACAGAAAAGTTGGAATAATTGAAAATGGCTCATGGGCTCCATCAGCAGGAAGATGCATGAAGAGTATATTGGGAGAAATGAAAGATATAGAGATTGTAGAGCCAATGGTGACTATTAAATCTAAAGTTAAAGAAGAAAATATGCCAGAGCTTAAAGAGCTTGTTAAAGCTTTATCTTAGAATTATTAGAATGCAAGATATTTTGTTATATCTTGTATTTTTTTCGAAATAATGGTAAACTATAAATTATAGTTAGAGGAAAAATCAGTTAGTAAGGAATCCTTACTAACTGCAAAAGACGGAAAAAACTATAATACTAAATTCTATGATTTAGATGTAATTATATCAGTAGGCTATCGTGTAAAATCCATTACAAAACAAAATGCATTATGCAGTACATGGAAATTAAAGTAAAGATTGTGATCAATTCATCTAAAGCCACTTTTTTACACGAATTTTTTGGGTTAATAGTGTTCATTTTTCACAAGGAGGAAATATGTTCAAATTAGTATCAGATTATAAGCCAACAGGTGACCAACCTAAGGCAATAGAATACCTATCAAATGGAATAAAAGAAGGCAAGAAATTACCAACCTAAGGCAATAGAATACCTATCAAATGGAATAAAAGAAGGCAAGAAATTCCAGACCTTACTTGGTGTTACAGGTTCTGGAAAAACTTTTACCATGGCAAACATAATACAAAAAGTCCAAAAACCAACATTAGTGTTAGCACATAATAAAACACTAGCTGGACAGTTATATTCTGAATTCAAAGAGTTTTTCCCACGGAAACAATGTGGAATATTTTGTATCTTACTACGACTATTACCAACCGGAGGCATATATTGCATCTTCTGATACATACATAGAAAAAGATGCTTCTATAAACGACGAGATAGACAAGCTACGTCACTCTGCAACAGCAGCGTTA
>CAJFHE010000023.1 GCA_904378095.1 uncultured Clostridia bacterium
TTTTGTGAACAAAAATATTATACGAGTTTTTCTTACAACTGTCTACTGTTCATTTTCTTTTTTATCAAATTTTTGTTGCATTTCAAATGAAATTTTCGGTTTATAATTGTTACGTCAATCAAACGTAAAAAAATCAGTTTTGGGTTAATCCAAAACTGATATGTCTGAAATGATATCATCTACTGATATAGGTGTTACTTTATTTAACATTAAAATTTTTAATAGATTATTTATATGTTTTTCTTCATTAGAAATATTATTTACTATTTTAGATTCAATATTAAATTTTTTGTTTCCTTTCTCTTTCTTTACTACTTCAATTCCATATTTTCTTCCGTTCTCTTCAACTAGGTTGCTAGTTTCGTAATATTCTAACTCTATCTTATCGTCAATTTCTTCAGAATCTGAGCTATCAATTACGGTTCTTCCAAATAGACTTTTCTTGTACTCCATCCTTTGTTTTGCCCCCTTTCTTTTTTTATAGCGTACCTTTTAAATATAATACAAGTAGATTGAAATAGCAAGAATTTTCGTGTTCCAGCATTCGACATTTTTCGACATTTGAAATTTTTATGCTTGATAATGCTTAAAAGGCAAATCTTGTTTTTTTCCTCCGTCCCCAAAAACAAGATTTGCCTTTTTTCATTATTTTACAACTTCTTTTATTTCCTTATAAATTCTATCTTCTACATTTTGCATTGCGACTTTTGTTGCATTTTCACCCATTTTTTTCAATTTGCTTTTATCTCTAACCATTTTTTCTATTGTGTTTTCAAGTATTTCCGAATTAAGGTCTTTATCTAAAATTATCTTAGCAGCTCCTACCTTTTCTAATACTCTTGCGTTGTATTCTTGGTGATTTTCTGTTGCATATGGAAATGGTATAAATATTGCCGGCTTTCCAACAACAGAAACTTCTGTAATTGTCATCGCTCCACTTCTACATACTACCATATCACATGTGTTCATAACTTCTTCCATATTATATATATATGGAACTATTTTTACATTTTCTATATTATTTATATCTACATTGACTTCACTTAATTGACTCTTTATTTCATCATATTGTCCAGGTCCAGCCGCCCATACAATCTGATAATTTTTATTCTTTTTATTTACTATTATTTCTATAAAGCTTCTATTGATACTTTGTGCTCCTTGGCTTCCTCCGAAAACCAAAACTATTGGTTTTTCGCTTTTTATTCCTAACTCATTTTTTATTTCATTTTTTTGAGCTTCTGTTAAAGCTAATTTCTTTATTTTTATTGGATTTCCAGTAACTACAACATTACTTGCATTTTCTAATCTGTTTTTTGCATCTTCAAATCCAACTAAAATTTTGTCTGCTTTTTTCTTAAATAACTTTACTGCGACTCCTGGAAATGCGTTGCTCTCATGCAATACTACAGGTATGTTTAGCTTTTTTGCAGACATTACTACTGGGACACAAATATATCCTCCTGTACCAACCACTACATCTGGTTTAAATTCTTCTAAAATATTTCTAGCTTCTTTAATTGATTTAAAAGTTGCATACAGATTTTTAAAGTTTTCAAGAGTTAGTTTTCTTTGTATTCCGTGAGCATCAATTGTTTTTAAATTATACCCTGCTCTTGGCACCAAATCATTCTCTAAGCCTCTGTTTGTTCCTATGAATATGAACTCTGAATTTGGCTCTTTTTCCTTTATTTTATTAGCAATTGCAATTCCTGGATTTATATGTCCTCCTGTTCCTGCTGCAGCTATAACAACTCTCATCTATTCTCTCTCCTTTATATTTTAGACCTTGATTTAGATATATTCAGCAATATTCCACACATGCCCAGTAACATTACCAGAGCAGTACCTCCTGCACTAAAGAATGGCAAAGACATACCTGTATTTGGTATTGTATTTGTTACAACTCCTATATTTATAACAACTTGAACCATTACAAGTGTAGTTATTCCTGTTGCAAGTAAGCTTCCAAACATGTCTGGTGCTTTCATTGCTATTAATATTCCTCTCCATATAAATAGAGCAAATAGAACAATTACTACTACACATCCTACGAATCCAAGCTCTTCTGCTAAAATAGAAAATATAAAGTCGTTCTGTGGCTCTGAAACGTATAAATACTTCTGTTTACTTTCGCCAAGTCCTACTCCAAATAGTCCTCCTGAGCCTATTGCATATAAACTTTGTATGGTCTGCCATCCTTGACCAGTAGGGTCTTGCCAAGGGTCCATATAATTTAGTATTCTTCCTAATCTAAAATTGCTGTCTCCTGCACTGTCTCCTGCCATAGAAAAGTAGGCCATTAAAGCAGCAATTCCTCCTCCGCCTACTACTAGACCGGTAATTACAAAATATAATAGTCTACACCCAGCCATAAGCATCATTACAAATGTTATTGCACTCATTACAATTCCTACACTCAAGTGGTTTTGTATAAATAGGGCAATTAATACTGGTGGCATTAACCAAAGAAGTGGATAAATAAATCCTTTTTTAAAACTTCTTAAATCTTCTTTATGGTCTGATAAATAACCTGCATAAAATATAATCATTCCTATTTTTGTTATTTCAGATGGTTGAAATTGAGAAAATCCAACATTAATCCATCTTCTTGCACCACCTGCATTAATTCCAAGACCTGGGATTAACACAAGAAGTAACACTCCTACAGAGCACCAATAAATTAACCAATAAAACTTTTTGTATATTCTATAATCTATTTTAGAAACAAACCACATTATAGCTAAGCCACCTACTGCAAAAATGGCTTGCTTTGTTACATATGTATAACTATCTCCTGTTTCAGCTAATGCTGATGGAGCACTCGCTGATAAAACCATTACTATTCCAAATGATAAAAGGATTATAATAATTATGATAAGTACAAAGTCCACTTGACTTTTTTTAGCTTTATTCACTTTTGCTTTTTGCATTTTTGTAAATCAATCCTTTCCGAATTGAAAATTCTTCATTTTCTTTAGTTTTGTTAAATAGCGTATAGTCCAATGATGCAAAACACCAATGTAATCAAACTAAAAACAGAAACTATTTTATTCTCTTTCCATCCTGATAATTCAAAATGATGATGTATTGGTGTCATTTTGAAAATTCTATTACCTGTTTTCTTAAAATATGCCACTTGAATCATTACTGATAAAGTCTCTATAATTGGAACTATTGCTATAATCAATAATAATAGTGGCATTTTTAAATATAATGCAATTCCTGCGATGGCTCCTCCTAGCATTAGTGAGCCTGTATCCCCCATCATAACTTTTGCTGGATTTAAATTGAATAATAAAAATCCTAAACATGTACCTATTAATATTACACCAAATATTGTTACTTCTTTTACTCCTAATAATATTGAAATTACTGTTAAACAAGTTAGTATAATTGTTGTAACACTTGTAGATAGTCCATCTATCCCGTCTGTTAGATTAATTGCATTTGTTGTTGCAAGCATTACAAGTACTGCAAATGGAATGTATAACCAAATAGGAAGAGTAATTGATTCTTTTACAAATGGAATATATATATCTGTACCTATATCAAATACATTTACAAGCACTATGGTAAATGCTACCGAAACTATTAATAATCCTAGCATTTTTGCCTTTGGGCTAAGCCCTTTTGTATTTTTTAAAACTAATTTTTTAAAGTCATCAATAAAACCTATAAAGCCAAATCCAACAGCTACGCCTATCAAAGGTAATAATGCCTTTGCGACTTCCATCTGGTCTTTACTGTAGTCCCAATACATAAACGCCCCAACAGCAATTATTACAATAGTCATTATAATTCCACCCATTGTTGGTGTGCCTTGTTTTTTCAAATGTGATTGTGGCCCTTCTGCTCTTTCTATTTGCCCCACTTTTAGTTTTCTTAAAATTGGTACAATTATCAATGATAATATTACAGTTGCTGCAAATGACAGTAGTAGTATTTTGTTTTGATATTGCATATTTTTTCCTCCTTTGTCGTTATAGGGACAGGCCTAAAAACGACAAAGTTGTCGTTTCTGGGACAGGTCTCCTTAATGTTTACTATTACTTAAATTAGCTTTCGCTCTTAATTATTTCATTTACTATTTTACTCTCATCAAAAGGATATCTCTTTTTATTAATTTCTTGATATTGCTCATGTCCTTTTCCTGCAAGTACAATAATATCTCTTTTATTTGCCATTTTTATTGCTTTTTTTATTGCTTCTTTTCTATCTACTATACATTCATATTTTCCCTTTGTCTTTTTTATACCTTCTTCTATGTCTTTTACGATTTGCTCTGGCTCCTCAGTTCTTGGGTTATCTGAGGTTATTATTGTATAATCTGCTACTCTTCCAGATACCTCTCCCATCATAGGTCTTTTAATTTTGTCTCTGTCACCACCACAACCAAATACTGAAATTACTCTTCCTTTTGTATATATTTTTACAGAGCTCAATATTTTTTCTAAGCTTTCTGGTGTATGCGCATAGTCTATCATTATAGTTAATCCTAATTTATTATCTACTAGCTCACTTCTGCCAGGCACTCTAATATTTACTAGTGCTTCTTTAATGTTTTCACTGTTACATCCAAATTGTTGGGCTATTGCTATTGCTGCTAAAGAGTTATATACACTAAATCTTCCTGGTATTGATACTTTTATTCTTTCATTTTTGTCTCCTAATTTTACCTTAAAATCAACATATTGATTTGTAACAGTAATATCTTTTGCAAGTAAATCACAATGATTGTCAATTCCAAAGCTTAAAAATTGGCATTCTGGTACAAGTTTTGGAATTGTTATTGCATATATATCATCTGCATTTATGAAGCCTTTTTTGCACATTTTAAATAGCTTTACTTTTGAATGGAAATAATCTTCCATATCAGGATGCTCTTTAGTGCTTATATGGTCTTCTGCCAAATTTGTGAATATTCCATAGTCAAAATCACATCCTGCCACTCTATCTAACTTTAAACTTTGGGAAGACACTTCCATTACTACCACTTCACATTTTTCGTCAAGCATTTTGTTAAATATTTCTTGTAATTTTAAACTTTCAGGTGTTGTGTTTTCATTATTTGCAATTTTTTTGTCTCCTACATAAGATGCCACAGTTCCAATCAATCCAACTTTTATGCCTTGTTTTTCTAGTATATCTTTTATCATATATGTAGTAGTAGTTTTTCCTTTAGTTCCTGTTACTCCTATTAGTTTAAACTTTTTAGATGGATTTTTATAAAAATTGCATGCACATATTGCTAATGCATATCTTGTATTTTCAGCTAATATTAGAGTCACTCCATCTGGAATACTATTATAAATTTCTTTGTTAAGAGCATCTGTCTGTGCCAAAATCACTTTTGCACCATTGTTTATAGCTTCAACTATATGCTCGTGCCCATCAAAGTCAAATCCTTTAATTGCTACAAACATGTCGTTTTCTTCTACATCTTTAGAATTATTTTTTATGCTTTTTACCTCAACTTCTAAGTTGCCTTTTACTTTTAAGCCCTCTAAACCTGCTAATATATTTTTTAATTCCATATGCAAGTTTCCCCTTTCTCTTATAATATGCCTTTTACATTATATAACTAAATTTTCTTTTTGTACATAGTTTGACATTTTTTTCTTTTATTTTTCTCCATACTCTATCACCACATTTGTTCCTTCATAAATTTCTATTCCGCTTACTGGTACTTGCTCTGTTACAATTCTTTCTGAAACATCTTCTTCTGTTTCTTCATAACTAATTTCTAATCCCACCTCTTCAAGTGCTTTTTTCGCCTCCGATATTGTCATTCCTACTACATTTGGCACTTCTACTTCTTTCTTTATTTCCTCTTCTGTAAGATTATCTTGATTTATTTCTAAGTATGGCAAAATTTCTCCTAGCACTTGCGAGCCGATTGGTGCTGCTACACCACCACCTTGGTGTCCGCCTTCCCCTGTTGGGTTGTATAAAGTTATTAATACAACGACTTCGGGCTCTGAAACAGGTGCAACTCCAACAAAAGATGTGACATATTTCCCGGTATTTACTCCATCTTCTGATGTACCTGTTTTTCCTCCTATGGAATACCCCTGTACTTGTGCATTTTTTCCAGTTCCCTCTGCCACAACTGAGCCCATCATGCTAAGTACTCCTTCTGCAGTTTCTTTGGAAATTACCCCTTTTGTTTCTTCCACAGGAATATCTGTAACTTCTCCAGTCTGACTATCTATTATTTGTTTTACAATTCGTGGTTTTACATATGTTCCTTTATTTGCTATTGTACTTACTGCTGTTATCATTTGAATTGGAGTTATCTCAAACCTCTGCCCAAATGAGATGGTTGCAAGCTCGACTGGTCCGACTTTATCTTCACTCAAAAATATACTTCCCGCTTCTCCAGGAAGGTCTATTCCTGTTCGTTTTAACAAGCCAAATTTTTCAAGATAATCATAATATTTACTTACACCTATTTCTTGCCCTAAACCTATAAAAACCGGATTGCAAGAATTCATTAATGCCTGCCTTAAACTTTCTGAGCCATGCGGATTATAATATCTCCAACAGCTAATCCTAACACCTGCAACAGTAATTCCTCCAGTACAGCAAAATTCTCCTTCTTTATCTGTAGTAGTTATTCCCTCTTCTAAGGCTGCTGATGCTGTTATTAATTTAAATGTAGAGCCAGGCTCATATGTGTCTGCTACTGCTTTATTTCTCCAAACTTTTTGCATTTCTGCTATTTGCTCCGATTCTGATAAGCCATCCCATACAGGTTTAAGCTCTTCTATTGTAGTTTCATATGGCTCATTTAAGTTGTAATTTGGATAACCTGCCATTGCCAAAATATCTCCAGTTTTTGGATTCATAATAACAATGTTTCCACCATCTGTGCACTTATTATCAATACATGCTTCTTTTAAATACTTTTCTGCAATTCCTTGAATTGTCGCATCAATGCTTAATACCAAATCATTTCCGTCTATTGCTGAAATGTAATTCTCTCCCTCTCCTTCTATTTCTCCACCATTTGCATCTGTTACCTTGGTAATTCTTCCTTTCTCCCCTTGCAATTCGTCTTCATAAATAGCTTCTATTCCATCTAATCCTTGATTGTCTGAGCCACAAAAACCTATTACCTGTGATGCCAAGCTATTGTATGGATAATATCTTTTAGTATCCTCATCAATGTTTATTCCTACATCAATGTCATTATCTTCCATCCAAATTCTTAATTCATCTGCCTTTTCTTTTTCAACTTTCCTTGCTATAGTTTCAATTGATGTATTTCTCTTTACTTTTTTTAATACTGTCTCATAGTCTAATTCAAAAATATTGGCAAGTGCATTTGCAACTTTTTCTTTATTTTCTTTTGAAATATTGTTTGGATTTACTGTTATAGTATTTACTGTACTACTTACTGCTAAAATGGTTTTCCCGGTCGCATCATATATAGTTCCTCTTCGCGGATTCACAGCTCTATCTAAACTTTGCTGCTCATAAGCCATTTGCTTTAGCTCATCTCCCATAACAAACTGTATCCATCCTATTCTTCCTATAAACAAGCATGATATCAGAACTACAACTAACATCCATACCTTTATCCTTTTTCTTCGGCTTATTTCACTAAATTTTTCTTCTGGCTTATCATTTTTTGTTTTTATTTGCTTTTTATATTTTTTGTTTTGCTGCTTTTCTAGTTTTTTTCTTAATTTTTCAACATTTTCTGCTTTTTCTTCTTTCTTATTCTTTTTTATTTTCATTAATTCTTTTTTATCAAATCTTGTCTCTACACAATTATTATTTTTTGCTTTTTTTCTTTTGCTCTCCTTTCCTTTAAAATTATTACGCATAATATTTATCCTTTCTAAAAGCATCCCTACACAATTTTCTTTAAATAAATTGTATTCAGACAAAATAAAAAAAGACTAAAATATTTATTTTTGCGTAAAACAAAGGTGGCAGTTTTAAATCTGCCACCTTCGTTTTACTTACCTAATAATGTATTCAACAATTTTTCAAACCAGTTCGTATTATCATCAATTACAATCTCTTCACTTGCTGGCTCTATATAATCTTTTTTCTCTAAATTTATATAAACTTTTTGACTACCATCTAATTTTTGCATTCCTAATTTTTCTTTTGCAAGTTTCTCTACATTAGATAAATTCAAGCTATTTTCTAAATTTACTTTTAATTGCTCATTTTCTTTTTCAATAGCTGCTAAATTAGATTTTAATTTTTCATTTTCATTAAAACTTTCGTTAATTAATGAGTTTCTATAACTTATAACAAATAAACTAGCAAATATTAAAAACACATATGTTATAGTCTTTATATTAGTTTTAATCTGGCTCTTTTGTTTTGGCTTATTTGCTTTTTTCTTGACAGTAGTAGTTTTTTTTCTTGAATATGGCTCTTTTATCGGCTCGTATTCAGGCTCTAGTTTTCTAGGACTAGTTTCATACTGGTATCTATTTGCCATAAGTTATTTTCACCTCTTTTCTTTTTGTTCTTCTCTTTGTTTATTCTTTTTCTCTTCTTTCGAAAATCCTTAATTTAGCACTTTTGCTCCTGCTGTTCTCTTTTTGCTCTTCTTCTGTAGGAATAATAGGCTTTTTAGTTATTATTTTTCCATATGATACATAATTGCAAATGCAATATGGTAAATCCTTTGGACAAGTACATTTTCCTTGAGCTTCTATAAAAGCATCTTTCACTGCTCTATCTTCCAAAGAATGAAATGTAATAACTGCCAATCTTCCACCTAAATTCAATAGTTTTATAGAATTTAGAATTGTATTATATAATGGCTTTATTTCATTGTTTACTTCTATTCTAATAGCTTGGAATGTTCTTTTCGCTGGATGTCCATCTTTTTGTTTTGATTTTGGGATAGAATTTTCTATAATGTTTACTAATTCTTTCGTTGTTTCTATTCTTTTTGCCTGTCTTTGCTTACATATGTTTTTAGCAATTGCTCTAGAAAATCTTTCTTCACCATAATCAAAAATAATTTTTGACAACTCTTCTTCTGAATATTCGTTTACTACTTTTTCTGCTGTAAGCTCCTGGGTCTTGTCCATTCTCATATCTAACTTCGCATTTCCTATGTAGCTAAATCCTCTTGCTCTTTCATCTAGCTGATATGATGACACTCCTAAGTCTAGTAAAATTCCATCTACTTTTTCTATTCCAATACTTTGTAATAATTCTTCTATTTCGTCATGGTTTCCATGTATGTATCTAACATTGTCAAAATTTTTCAATCTTTCTTTTGCTGCTTTTAAGGCTTCCTCATCTCTGTCTATTCCAATAAGTAAGCCTTTTTTAGATAATCTTTTTACAATTTCTTCACTATGACCTGCTCCTCCGCATTGTTCCGTCTACATAGATGCCATCAGGTTTTATATTTAGTCCTTCTATACATTCATTTAATAAAACAGGTTTATGCTTGAATTCCAACTAGTACACCTCAACGTTTTTTAATTATTCAATAAATTGATATTTATAGTATTTGCGCATTGTTCTTTCAAACGTATGTTCCAATTTCCCCTTTAATAGCATAAGCAGTTGGTATAGATATATACCAACTGTATGCTAAAGTCTCAATTACCTAATTTAAAGCAATTTTGTCCTATGTTTGTTAATATTCTTTTGTTTTTTTGAATTTATCTTTAGTAAATAATTTTTTATGTATAAACAATCAACATTTTATCTTTTGAAATTTAAAATATCTTTTGTTTTGTTAGCTCTTTTGTTTTAAATCTTATTTGTACTTTATCTTTTGTAAGTTATTATTTTTTTCTTTTGTAACAATTCTTTATTTTTATCTTTAGTTTTGCTTACATTTGTCTTTTGTTAAGTTTTCTTAATTTTGTCTTTCGTGTAAACCTTAAATTTCTTTTCCTTTGTTTTTTTGTTTTATCTAGCTTTTGCTAAATATTTTTTCTTTTGTTTAAAATGAGGTTTTAAAAAATCAATCCTTTGTATCTTTGTATTTTTATCTTTTGTTCTATATATAAACTTTTTTAAAGTTATATACCAAGCATTGTCATATTCTCTGCAATTTCATCAGCAGAAATATTTTCTTCACTGTTGTATTCTTTCCATTTGTCTTTGTTCCAAATTTCAATTCTAGTACCTACACCTATAATAACTGCTTCTTTTTCCATATTTGCATATTCTCTTAGGTTACTAGCAATTAAAAATCTGCCTTGTTTATCTATTTCGCATTCGATTGCTCCTGAAAGAAAGAATCTTACGAAATCTCTTGCGTTTTTGTTTGTAAGTGGAAGTGTTTTTAATTTTTCTTCAAAGTTTGTCCATTCTGTTTGTGAAAATCCGAATAAGCACCCATCAAGTCCTTTTGTAATTATGAACTTTTCTCCTATATCTTCTCTTATTTTTGCTGGCATTATTAATCTGCCTTTTGCATCTAGAGAATGCTCATATTCGCCGATAAGCACTTTATTTCACTCCTCTCACTTTTATACCACTTTCTACCACTTCTCTCCACTTCACTTAGATTTTAATACAAGTATGCATAAAAAGCAAGTGTTTTTTTAAAATTTTTTAATTTTTTTCTAAAAAAACACTTGCACTTCTAAGGTTTGCGAACATTAGTTCTTCATATTTACATAATTTTAATCTATTGTTGTGCTCGTTCTTCCGCTTCCCACAACAGCTTCTTGCAATGAGCGCCACGTATTACATCCTATTATCCCATCTGCTGTAAGGCCAACAGATGCTTGGTAACGTCTTACAGCATCTTGTGTTGCTGCCCCAAAAATCCCATCTAAGCCGCCCGTTCTATAACCCAAAGTATTTAAATCATCTTGTGCAATTAACACATAATTACTCAAACTTCCTCTTTTTAGTTGAGGATAACCACCAGTTGAGCAAGCTGGAGTACCGGAATCTTTTATCAAAATGTACCCATGTTGGTGTTAAAGAAATTGGCTCTACAAAGCTCCACACGCCAGAATTGTTGGCTGAATTCCAAAGTCTGGTACGTTGTGATTGTGAAAGTCTCTGCCCTACATCAAATGCTACCCCCGCATAATGTTGACTTTGGTTTCCGTGTCCACCTTCCCATGGTCTTTTAAATGCGAATCCTACTGGAATTGCTGAGCCGTATATATATCTTTGACTATTCCAACTTTGCATAGTTCTTTTAGTTGTCCATAAAGTAGATGATTTACTTGAGCCCCTAAATTCCCTTACTCTTAATGTTCCATTTGTATTATATGGCATTGGCTCATTTTCTCCTCTATAGTATGTTTCCATTCTATCAGTATCATTATTAAAAACAATTATCTTTGCCACAGTATTTTCCTCCTCGAAACTATTAGTTATTTTATTGTATGCAATTTATTCGAGGAAGTTACAATTCTATGATATATGATTTTTTATATTTGTATAACACAACTGTAATATTTTATGGTATAATCGTCCTGGTGATTTTATGGGAGAAGATTTATATGAGCAAAAAAATTCGAATTATTGCTACCCTAATTCCAATACCTTAATAAATAAATTAGATATAAAAGATGATAAGCTATTGCAAAAATATGAGGCAAAAATAACTGCTGCTAAGCTATTAGCTCTAAGGCAAAAAGGAATTATTGGTAACTTTGATGTAGAACATCTTAATGCAATACACACATATTTATTTGAAGATATTTATTCTTTTGCTGGTAAGTATAGAAATGAAAATATAGCAAAGGGTGTATTTAGATTTGCTGAATGGGAATATATTGAGCCCGAATTGCAAAGATTATTTAAAGAATTAAAAAACGAAAATTATCTTGCTGATTTATCTAAGGAAGAACTTGCTGAAAGGCTAGCATATTATTTGTCGGAGCTTAATGTCCTACACCCATACAGAGAGGGAAACGGAAGAACTACAAGAGAATTTATTAGAGAATTAGCTTTAAAAAATGGATATAACCTAAATTTAAGCAAAGTTACTCCACAAGATTTTCTAAAAGCAAGTATAAAATCCATTGCAGACACAACTGATTTAGCTAATTTAATTTTTATCTGTTTGGAGAAAAAATAACCAGTCTTTCTCTATTTTACTGTCAATAATTTTTGAATATTTCACTAAAAAATAACTTTATTTTATTAGCGAATATTTCACCATATGTACAATCTTGAGTTCCGCTCGCCACGGAGG
>CAJFHE010000024.1 GCA_904378095.1 uncultured Clostridia bacterium
TCCACCTTCCTATTTTGGCTATATTTTCTATTTTTATACATCTAGGGTGAAATATTCGTTTCTAAACTTTTAAGGTGATTTTATCATAAATTAAATACAGTCTTTCTCTATTTTACTAGACTTTTAGCCATTTTTGTGGTATAATATATATGTGGGTGTTTTATATCACCTCTGATAACCTATAAAATTTATTTGGAGGTACATATATGTTCGATGAAAAAATTTTTAAATTTGATATAGATAATATAAAAAGTGATTTAGCAATTGAAGGTATGACTATTTCTGATGAAGACGTTAATTTGTTTAAACAATTCGCTAATGAAGAAATTGATATGCCAAACCTAATCCAAACTATTAAGAATGAGATTGTATAATTTTATTTTAAGAAACTTTCAAGAAGCTAGGTGACAGATTAAAATCTGTCACCTAGCTTCTTTTATTAATCTCTTTTATACTTCCCTACATTTTACAACAAGTCTTTGTGCTCCAAAATTTGTACAAGTAATAAGTGTTAATTCTCTGAACTGTAGTTTTTTGCCATCTTCTGTTAACTGGCTTGTGCAACTTGTATCATCTGGCTCTACTACGTATTTATAATACACTTCATATTCTATAGTTCTTCCTGTTAAGTCCTGTAGTTGTACTATATCTCCATCTTCTAACTCATTTAATCTGCCGAACATTTTTCCATTTCTGTAATTATGTCCTACTATACAATAGTTTCCTACTTCATTTGGTTTTAATTTATCTACTTCTGGCCAATATCTATTTACTGAAATTTCTAGTAAATCATCTGACGTGTCAGATAAAACTGGGTAGCTTATTCCTATTTTGGGTATTGTTATGAAAGAATCTACAGAATATGTTACACCATCTACTGTAATGCTCTTATCTGTACTTCCTTCCACATCAGAGACTTCTTCTGCCTGATTTGCCTCTTCTTCGTTTAGCACTATAATGATTGGGTCATTTTCTGAAGTTTTTGTTGTCTCATCTCTGGTTTGCTCCAAAATCACTTGAGAAACTTCTTCGCTTTTATTTCTATCATATTCTGCATATATGTAATAAGACGATAATAGGCACACTAAAAGAACAGATAAAAAGAATTGTATTTTATATACTCTCTTTTTTCTTTTTAGCTCTGGAGTTATGTACAATTTTTCAGTAACTAAAATTTGGTTCACTCTATTATCCTCCTATCTGTAAACATTACATAATTATTATATCATAAATAGAAGCAATTTTAAATAGTTTTATCTATTAAATTTGATAATTCTGCAAATTGCTCTATTGTTAATTTTTCTCCTCTTATGTCTACGCTTAATCCTAGTTTTTGCAATATTTCTTTTAGACTTTCTTTGTCTTTTATTATGCCAGAATTATTTAATCCATTTAAGAGCGTTTTCCTTCTTTGCATAAAGCTTGCCTTTATTACTTTAAAAAATAGCTCTTCGTTTTCTACATGCACCTTAGGCTCTTCTCGAATTTGTAGCTTTATTACTTCTGAATCTACTTCTGGTGCAGGAATAAAGCTGCTTTTATCTACAAATACTATCTTCTCAGCTTCTGCATAGTAATCAACACTATATGTTATGCTACCTGACAATTTATCTCCTGGCTTTGCTGTTATTCTATCTGCCACCTCTTTTTGTACCATAACAGTAATGCTCTCTATATTTAACTTGTCTTCCAGTAATTTCATAATAATTGGTGTGGTTATATAGTATGGAAGGTTTGCAACCACCTTTGCTTTTGATAACCCTCCCATATTTTCACTAATTAGTTTGTTTAAATCTACCTTCAAGACATCTTCATTTAACAACTCAAAGTTATCATATAATTTAAATCTGTCATTTAATATAGGGATCATATTTTCGTCTAACTCTATCGCTATCACTTTGCCTGCATTTTCTAATAGCTCAGAAGTAAGTGTTCCAAGACCAGGTCCTATTTCTATTACTAAATCTTCTTTTTGTATATTAGATGCTTCTACTATGCCGTTTATTACCTCATCATTAATTAGGAAATTTTGCCCTAATTTTTTATTTGCAGTAATATGGTACTTCTTTAGTATAAATTTTGTATCTTCTAAACTATTTCTCATTTAACTTTTCTCCTATCTATTTTAAGCAGCTATTCCTCTATTTCTTGTTGCAATACTACACTAACCACTGTACCCTCATCTACTGATTCTCCTGCTGTAATATCCTGGCTTGTTACTTTTCCACTTCCAGAATATTTTATATTCAAGTTCTTGTTTTTAAGCGCTGCTTTTGCTTCAGATAAGCTCATTCCTTTTAGGTTAGGTACTGTTTGCGATACTCTTGTATCATTATCTTCAGTATATAATTTAACTATAGAGCCTTCTATTAATTGTGTACCAGCAACTGGCATTTGCTCACTAACAATATCATCATCTGCTCCTGATATTTCACATTCAAATCCTTGTTTTTCTATTATTTTCTTTGCTTCTGCAACTGTTTTATTTTTCACATTAGATAGTGTTATTGTTTCTTCTGATGAATCGCTATCTGTAGTATCTGATGGAATTTCTAAGTAAGGTAATACTTCTGATAAAATTTGCGAAACTACTGGTGCTGCAACTGTACTACCACTATGTAATCCACCTTCTGAAAGTCCATATAATGTAACTAGTATAACAAGCTCTGGGCTTTCTGCGGGTGTTATTGCTGCAAAAGATGCAACATATCCAGCTTCCTCTTCAGATGGGTCTGGCTCTGATGTACCTGTTTTTCCAGCTATACTGTAACCTTTTACTTGTGCATATCTACCTGTTCCATTATCAACTACAGTTTTTAACATATCCATTAAGGTTGCTGATGTTTCTTTAGAAACTACTTGTCTTACTTCCACTGGCTCTATTGTTGTAACTGCACCAGTATCTGTATTTGTTATTTCTTTTGCTATTCTAGGTTGCATTAGAACTCCATCATTTGCTATAGCTGAAACTGCAGTTATCATTTGAAGTGGTGTTATTCTAAATCTTTGTCCAAACGACATAGTTGCAAGCTCAACACTGCCTACATCATTCAAATTCCAAAAATATCCTGACCTTTCACCTGAGCTTCCAGAGTCTCCTATGTCTGCAAATCCTGTTGTGTCAAAGAAGCCAAATGCGTCATAATATCTATATAAAGTTGCTGCACCAATCTTTTGTCCCAATTGTATAAACGCTGGGTTACATGATTGTTTTAAAGCATCTCTTAAGCTTAATTTTCCATGTCCAGAAAGGTCTGAGCAATTAATCCTTACCCCTGATACTTTTTCATATCCATCACAGTTAAATACTCCTGCTGTATCTGCATCTACTATTTCTTCTTCTAGCCCCACCGCAGCTGTAACTATTTTAAATACAGAGCCTGGCTCATATGTAGAAGTTATAGCTCTATTGTTCCAAGTTTGTTGCAGCAATGTGTTTTGGTCTTCTGATGACATGTCGTCCCATCCATCCACATCAAGAGTAAATGGGTCATTTAAGTTATAATCTGGATAGGTTGCCATTGCCAAAATGTCGCCAGTATTTGGGTCCATAATAATTACATTTCCGCCGTCCTTACAGTCATTTTCTTCACACGCTTGTTTTAAATATTTTTCTGCTATTGACTGTATGTTAGCATCTAGTGTAAGTGTTATATCATTTCCATTTTGTGGTGCTATGTATGTTTCATCTTCATATGGAATTAAGTCTTGTACTGCATCTTGTGCTGATGTTACTTTTCCAGGTGTTCCTGTTAAAATATCATTCCATTTTAATTCTAAGCCCCAAAGTCCTTGATTATCTGTTCCACAAAATCCTATTAGGTTTGATGCAAGATTGTCATATGGATAATATCTTTTTGTATCTTCATCTATATTTATTCCGCTATATATTTCATTTTCTTTCATCCATGCTTCTAATTCTTCTATCACATCATTTTCTACCTTTTTAGCTATTGTTACATTTGAGCTGTCACTAGAGACTTTTTCTAGGGTTTCTTCATAATCCAAATCAAAAATCTCCGAAAATGCCTTCGCTACTTTTTCTTTTAGCTCTTTTGTTTTAGCTTCATCTATATCATTACTATTTTTTTGCTCTACTACAATTTTTGTTGGGTCGATACTTACTGTATCTACCTGTGCACTTCTAGCTAAAGCTTTTCCAGTAGAATCGTATATAGTTCCTCTTTTTGGACTAATAACTTCACTTGTAGTTAATTGTCTGTACATCGATTCTTTTAATTCTGAGCCTTGCACTATTTGTAGCCATCCAAGTCTACCAACTAGCAAGAAAAATATTAGAAAAAAGATTAATAACATTCTCTTTAATCTATCGTTTATAGATAGTATTTTTCTTACTTTACTTCCATTTTTTACTTTGCTTTGGTTTTTATTTTGTTTAAATTTATACACTTTTTTCTCTTTGTTATTTTCCAAATTTAGCTTCCTTCCTTTCAAAAATATGATTTGGTAAACTAAAATTTACTTTTATTTGTTTTTCATTAGAATATTGCATAATTATCCTATTTTATGTCTAATATTTTATATTAGCTAACATAAAAAATCAAGTGAATTTACAAAAAATTCACTTGATTTTTATTAATATACATTGTTTTTCTTAATTACATAAATTATAAATTAATTTACTAACTGTTAAAAATGGCGTCAAACTCGTCTCCATCGATTTTCTCTTTTTCAAGAAGAACTCCTGCTACACTATGAAGTTTATCAACATGCTCTTTTAAAATTTCTTCTGCTTTACTATATGCACTATCAATTATTCTTTTTACTTCTTCATCAATTATTCCTGCCGTTTCCTCTGAATATTCTTTTGATTGAGCAAAATCTCTTCCTAAAAATACCTCTTCTTGATTTTGTCCTAGAGTAATAGTTCCTACTCTATCGCTCATTCCATATTTAGTAACCATTGCCCTTGCAATTTTTGTTGCTCTTTCTATATCATTGCTTGCGCCTGTAGATATATCGTCTAGTATAAGCTTTTCTGCTGCTCTACCACCAAGAAGAGATACTATATTTTCTATCATTTCTGTTCTAGACATAAATGATTTATCTTCTGTTGGTCTATACATTGTATATCCTCCAGCCATACCTCTTGGCACAATTGATATTTGATGTACTGGGTCTTGTGTTGGTAGGAATCTACTAACAACAGCATGACCTGCCTCATGATATGCTACTAATTTTTGTTCTTTATCACTTCTTACTCTTGTTCTCTTTTCAGGTCCCATTGTAACTTTAACCATAGCATCTTCTATTTCTTGCATTCCTATTTCTCTTAAATTTCTTCTTGCTGCTAAAAGTGCTGCTTCGTTTAAAACATTCTCTAGGTCTGCACCAGAAAATCCTGATGTATTTTTTGCTATTGTTTTTAAATCCACATCTATAGCTAGCTTTTTCTTTCTACTATGAACTTCTAGTATTTGCTCTCTTGCTTTAACATCTGGGCTAGATACTACTATTTGTCTATCGAATCTACCTGGTCTTAATAATGCTTTATCAAGTACATCTGGTCTGTTTGTTGCAGCTAGTACTATAACTCCCTCATTTGCAGAGAATCCGTCCATCTCAACAAGTAATTGGTTTAATGTTTGCTCCCTTTCATCATGTCCTCCGCCAAGACCTGCACCTCTTTGACGCCCAACTGCATCAATTTCATCTATGAATATAATACATGGAGCTTTTTTCTTAGCTTCCTCAAACAAATCTCTAACACGTGATGCACCAACACCAACGAACATTTCTACGAAGTCAGAGCCACTTATGATAAAGAATGGAACTCCTGCTTCTCCTGCAACTGCTTTTGCAAGTAATGTTTTACCTGTACCTGGCTGACCAACTAGTAATACTCCTTTTGGAATTCTAGCTCCCATGTCAGTAAATTTCTTAGGATTTTTTAAGAACTCTACTATCTCTTCTAACTCCTCTTTTTCTTCATCAACACCAGCCACATCATCAAAAGTAACCTTGTTCTTATCTGTTGGACTCATCATTCTAGCTCTACTTTTTCCAAAAGACATAGTTTTTGTTCCACCATTATTTCCTTGTCCTCCGCTCATAAATAGGAACCAGAAAATAAAGAATATAATTAATAATCCAAATGGTGTAAGTAAACTTAAAATAAACATCCAGATAGATTCTGATTTTTCAGTAACAACTACACTTCCTGCACTCATGCTTTCTTGTAAATTGTCCATCAAATTATCTATGCTTGGAATATTTACTTGTTTAACAAAATTTTCGTCTTTTAGTTTTACCTCTGCTGTTGTCCCATCTGAAGAAATTTCTATTTCAGACACATCTCCCGTTTCTATTTTCTCGACTAATTCTGAATAAGCAAGTTTATTGTTGCTATTATCTAATATAGAAGTTAATAATACAACAAAAATTATTCCTATAATTAGCCACATTGCTAATGTTTTTATTCCGTTTTTCAAAATTAAAATCCTCCTTTGTCGTTATAGGGACAGGCCTAAAAACGACAAAGTTGTCGTTTTGGGGACAGACCCTTTATTTTTTTATATGTTATAATTCACCTTTGAAATATAACATATAAATTGCCTGATTTCAAGGCTTTTTTTAAAGTTTTTATCTTGAATTTCTTAAGCGTTTACGGAAATACGAGTTAGGAGAGGAAAAAAATTTTTCCTTTCTTTACATATATTTTAATTCCTTTTTGAGGTGTTAAATATTTATTTCCAATATTGTTATCACATAACTTTATTATATCGTCAATATGCTTTTTTTCAATTCCAGATGTTTTTCCATAAACTTTTGATATAGTATATAGAATAAGTTTAGATTTTATTACATAATCCAATTTATTAAATTCTTTTAAGTTTAGAATTATATTGTTATCTACAGCTATTTGCAATTTTTCATATTCCTTTTCCACAACTTTGTTTATAAATTGCTCCTCTTCTATTGCAATTTGAGAAAGTCTATTAATTCCCTCCACAATATTAGGATTAAATTCCTTTTGCAAAAAAGGAATAAGTAAGTTTCTTATCTTATTTCTAGTATAAATATTTTCGTTATTTGATTTATCATATCTAGGATTTAGATTTTTTTCTTTACAATAATCTTCTATTTCCGCTCTAGAGCATTCTATTATTGGTCTTGTGTATTTACCATCTCTTACTTTATCAATTCCTTTTAAACCAGATACCGACGTTCCTCTTATTATATTCATTAGCACAGTTTCGGCATTATCGTTTAAGTTATGCGCAGTTGCTATTTTATTTGCTCCTACTTTATGTGCGACTTCTTCAAAAAATTCGTAACGAATATTTCTGCCTGCTTCTTCAGTGCCTATTTTTAATTCTTTTGCTATTTCTTCTACTTTCACTTTCTTGGCAAAAAATTCTACATCTATTTTCTTGCAAAATTCTTTTACATATTCAGTTTCAGCATCTGCTTCTTCCCTTATACTATGATTAATATGTGCTACATATAATTTTATATTCAATTTTTCTTTTAAATTATTTAAAATATTTAAAAGTGTCATTGAATCTGGTCCGCCTGATACACCAATGACAATTCCATCGCCACTTTGTATCATGTTGTATTTATTTATTGTGTTTAATACTTTTTCTTCTAGCACATTTATCACTCCTATCTAAAGCACATTTAGAATTGCTCTACATTTATTTGCTTAGCAATTCTAAATTTTTTAATCAAATTCATTTTTCCTTTATATACTTTTCTACATAATTCAATAATTCTTCTGCCGTTTTTATCTGTGACTCTGTTTCTTCTGGCTTTACTATAAACTCATCATCATAATCTGAGTCTTCTCTAACTGATGTTGCTTCTGCTATTTTATGTCCAAATTTTCTAGGAAAAATTTCTGTGTTCACATAGTTTTTATTAAAATATGCTGTTACATCTTTATGTCTTTTAAAATCTATAGGCTCTAATGCTAATACTGCTTTTATACTGTGAAATATTGAATAATATGCTCTATTATTAGCTGATTTGTATAATTTTGAATCATATAATATTTTACTAGCAGCCAAATCCTCTTTTGCTTGTTCTAATCTATGTTTAGATAATTCTTTAGATATTTTATTTTTCACTTAGCACAACCCCCTCTTTTTGAATGTTCATATAGAAAGGTAATGCTTCTAGCCAATAATTAAATTTGTTTATATTCTTTAATAATGGAGATAAGGTAATATCGAAGTTATTTTCGCATTCAATATCATATGCCAAATGAGATATTTCACTTCTAAATTCTACTATTTCATCATCTGTCAAATCTGTTAAAATCATGATATCTATATCTGAATTCTTATTAAAGTCTCCCCTTGCATATGAGCCATAAAGTATAATTTTTTTAATTCTATCGCCTAAAATTTCATTTACTCTGTTTGTAAATTTGCTAATAATCTTATTAACATTTCTAGGTATTTTTTTCATACTTATCTACTCCTTTCTCAATAAATTTATTTTAAATGAATCTTTAATAAAATTACTCCATATATTTTTCTAGATTTACAAATTTTGTGTAATTTCCAAGCCAACGCAATTCAACTGTTCCCGTTGAGCCAGCTCTATGCTTAGCTAAAATTACCTCTGCTATATTTTTCTTTTCGCTTTCTTCGTTATAATAGTCATCTCTATAAAGAAACATAACTATATCCGCATCTTGCTCAATAGAGCCAGATTCACGAAGGTCAGAAAGCATTGGCCTATGGTCAGGTCTTTGCTCTGGTGCTCTTGATAACTGTGATAGTGCTATTACTGGCACTTTTATTTCCTTTGCAAGAATTTTTAGAGAGCGGCTTATTTCCGCAATTTCTTGCTCACGACTTGCTCCTCTTTTACCACTGCCTTGAACTAATTGTAAATAATCTATTACTACTAGTCCAATATCTTTTTCTGCTTTCAATTTTCTACATTTTGCACGAATCTCCATTATTGAAATTCCTGGAGTGTCATCTATTAATATTTGTGACTCAGAAAGTATGCCAGATGCCTCAGCTAGTTTTGCCCAATCTTCATCCTCTAATGTTCCTGTTCTAACTTTGTTGCTATCAACCATTGCTTCTGAGCATAGAATTCTGTTGACCATTTGCTCTTTTGACATTTCCAAGCTAAAAATAGCAACTGGTGTGTTTGCTCTCACTGCTGCATTAGTAGCAATATTTAATGCAAAAGCAGATTTTCCCATTGCAGGTCTTGCTGCGACCAATATTAAGTCAGACTTATGAAGTCCAGCTGTTCTGTAATCTAAATCTGCAAATCCTGTTGGAACACCTGTAATATGTTGCTTTCTATTATATAGCTGCTCTAATTCTGTAAAAGTATCTACAAGAACATCTTTAATTGATGCAAATCCGGTTTGATTTCTCTTTTGCATTACTTCAAAAATCTTCTTTTCTGAGTTATCTATTATATCCTCTACATCCTGTGTTGGGTCATATCCTAAAGTTATAATATCATTTGCAGTCTTAATTAAATTTCTTAAAGTCGATTTTTCTTCTACAATTTTTATGTACTGCTCTACATTTGAAGTGGTTGGAACTTTGTCAGGTAGCTCAGCAATATATTCTAGTCCTCCAACTGCATCTAGCTTTCCCATAGCGGATAGCTCAGACTTTAATGTAATTATATCAATTGGCTCACTTCTATTATATATATTAAGAATTGCTGTATAAATTATTTTATTATCTTCTCTATAAAAATCATCTTCTTTTAACACTTCTATAGCAGCCGAAACAGCATCTTTATCTGTAAGCATACTTCCTATTACGGCTTGCTCTGCTTCTGTGTCATTTGGTGGTACTTTTCCTAACTCCATCTAATCTTCAGTCCTTCCTGCAGTCTTTTATTGACTAATTACTTCTACTTTCAAGTTTGCTATAACTCCTTCAAATAGCTTTATAGAAACATTAAATTCTCCCAATGTTTTTATAGTTTCTTTTAGCTCGATTTTCTTCTTATCAATATCAAAATTATATTGCGATTTTAAATTGTCTGATATTTCTTTGCTAGTAACTCCACCAAAAATCTTGCCATTCTCTCCTGCCTTTACTTTAATTTTTAGCATTATACCTTTTAACTTTTTAGCAAGTTCTTCTGCATTTTGCTTTTCTACATCTTTTCTATAATTTGCTGCTTCCTTTTTATTATTTAATTTTGCCATATTTTCTGCATTTGCTTCTACAGCAAGTTTTTTAGGCAAAAGATAATTTCGTGCATATCCATCTGATGCATTTATTATTTCATCCTTTTTTCCTACACCTTTTATATTGTCTAACAAAATTACTTTCATTTCGCTACCTCCTTTTTATCAATTGTTTGTCAACTGTTAGATTTGCTCACTAAAATACTCATTAATCCTATTAATTAATTCTTGTTTTACTTCGTAAATATCTGTGCTTTCAACTTGGGCACCAGCAAGTGTTATATGACCTCCACCGCCAAGCTTTTCTAATATTACTTGAACATTTATATCTCCTATTGAGCGTCCACTTATACATATTTTATTATCTAATTTTCCTAATACAAATGATGCTGTAATATTGCTTATTGTAAGGAGCTCATCTGCTGCTTTGGCACACACTATATTTGCGTCTTTGTCTTCTTCTTCATAAACTGATATTGCTATACTATCATAAACAATTTCTGCTTTTCCAATTATTCCTGAGATTTTATTGTAAGTGTCTAAATTGCTTTGGAACCATTTTTTTACTTTTATTATATCTACGCCACATTTACGTAAATATGCTGCTGCTTCGAATGTTCTAACACCCGTCTTAAAAGTAAAACTTTTTGTGTCCATCATTATTCCTGCGTACAATGCTTCTGCCTCTAAATCTGTTAAAGTTACTTCTTGTTGTGCATATTCTACTAGCTCTGTAACAAGCTCAGATGCAGATGATGCATATACTTCATGGAAAGTCAACATTGCATTTTCTATATAGTCTGGGCTTCTTCTATGATGGTCTATTACAACTATCTTTTTAGCTTTTTGCAATAGCTCTGGTGATTCCACATAATTCTTTTTATTTGTATCTACTATAACTAATAATGTGTCGTCATCTATTTCTGAAATAGCTGCTTGTGGCTCTAATATTAAGTTTTCGTATTCACTGTTGCCATTTATTTCATTTAGAAATGTAACTAGATTTTCTCCTTTTGGATTTAATACTAAATATGCATCTTTCTCAAGTGATTTAGTAAGTCTATATATTCCCATGCTTGCTCCAATACAATCCATGTCCGAGTTGCTGTGCCCCATTATCATTACTTTACTTGATTCTTGTATTAGTCCTTCTAAGGCATGTGATATAATTCTTGCTTTTACTTTTGTCCTCTTTTCTAGTTCTTGAGTTCTACCACCGAAAAAAGTGTATTTATCTCCTTCATGTATTACAGCTTGGTCTCCACCACGTCCTAAAACTATATCTAATGCTGCCTGCGCTGTTTTATACTTTTCTAAGTAACTGCTTCCATCATTTGAAATCGCAATACTTAATGTAAACTGCATTTTGTCAGATGGTTGCAATTCTTTTATGTTATCCAATATATCGAATTTTCTGTCTTCTATTTCTTTAATATATTGCTTCTCAAAAATACATACAAAAGTGTCTCTTTCTGATTTCAAAATTAAGCCTTTAAAGTCTGATGCCCAGTCATAGAGTTTCTTTTCTATTTCTGCCATTAATCCCGTCTTTTCGCTGTCTTCTAGCCTTTGTATAATTTCCTCATAATTGTCTATCATAATAAGGCCAATATACATATCTTTATTATCAAATAAGCTCTCTAATTCTACTAGTTTAGAGTCATCTATAAAATATATTATAATTATATACTCATCTTTTAATGGCATATAATCACCATAGAGTTTATATGTTTTTTTATCAATTTTTATCTCATCATATATTTTTTCTTTTTTCTCATTATTTTTTATCTCTAACTTAACATCATTTATAATATTTGTT
>CAJFHE010000025.1 GCA_904378095.1 uncultured Clostridia bacterium
TCTACCTTTTCTAGCAGCTCTTTTTCTTACTTCGAAAGATCCAAATCCAACTAATTGAACTTTATCTCCTTTAACTAATGCTTCTGTTACAACATCTATAAATGCGTTTAATGTTGCTTCTGCATCTTTTTTTGTGTCTCCTGTTTTTGCTGCGATAGCTGCGATTAATTCTGATTTGTTCATTTTCATTACCTCCTATAAGATTTTCATATGTAGACTGTGAACGCTATCTACTACTAACAATATTCTCCAAAGTTCTATAAAATCCTTCTTTTTTTTATTAAAATTTGCATAATACTACATTTTTATTGTTTTTATTGTTTGTTTTTTTACCTATTTCTTTTAACATTACTAATCGTTATATATTCTTAGCAATCTTAGTATGCCATATATCTTGTCGCCATATGGCAACATCATTATTTCGTCTTTGGAAAAAACTCTTAATATTAGTATCAAAAGCAAATATGTTACTACAGCTACTATTAATGCTAATATTATACACAATTTATAAGAAATTATACTTAATAAACAATTATATGTAAATATTAAACAAATTGCCATCAATATAGTTGCAATTATTGGCTTAATTATAGTCTTTAGGCCAAAATCTATCTTTATATTTCTTTTCATTATATAATATTCCATAAAAAATGTAATAATATGATATACAACAGTAGAAAAAGCAGCTCCAGCAGTTCCACCTAGTATAAACGTTTCTGGATTTATTTTTACTAAGACCGTATTTAAGAACAACTTTATTGCTGAACCGATAGCTAATGAAATTGCAGGAATTATGGTTTTTCCTAATCCATGTAAAACAGAATTTACATTTTGGCTAAGCATCATAAAAGTTATTGATATTGCACTTATTTGTAACAAAAACTTTCCTTCTGGCTGATTTGGAAATAGCAGATTTAATATTGGCTCAGCCAAAATAATTAATCCAACTGTGCTAGGTAATCCTATTAAAATAGATATTAAAAAAGAAAATTTTATTTTTCTTTTTGTACTACTAAAATTGCCACTTGCCTTTGCTGCAGAAACACTTGGTATAAGTACACTTGAAAATGCTCCATTAAAAGATAAAGGAAATGCAATTAAAGTATCTACTTTTCCACTTAAAATACCATATTGTAACTTTGCTTCTGTATCTGTCATAAAGTTTTTTAGTCCTCTTACAATAGTCATTGAGTCTATATTTTTGTTTATTCCTCCAAGTATTGGTGCTATTGACATTGGGATTGATACAAATAATATGTCTTTTATCGTTTGTCTAATTCCTCTATATTTATAATTAACACTATGCTTTATTTCATTACCTATTTCTCTTTTTACACTTTTATAACATTTGTACAAATATGCAAAACAAATTATCTCAGATAATGTTGTTGCAACAGCTGCTCCTGCAGCCATAACTTTGGTGTCTAAACCTGTACTTTGTGCAATAAATTCTATTAAAGCTATGGTGATTACTGTCCTAAAAACTTGCTCTATAGTTTGAGAATTAGCCCCAACATCAAGATTTTCCCTTCCATTAAAATATCCCTTTATTACAGAAGTTATCGATACAAAAAATATTGATGGCGAAAGTGCAAACAAGCTAAGCTCCGCTTCTGGAATTTGTATCAGATTACATGATATATAATGTGCAAAAACAAATAAAATAACAGAGCAACAAAATCCAACTAAACCAAAAGTTATAATTGCTATTTTAAATACCTTATGCGCACCTTTACTATCTCCTATTGCAAGTCTTTCCGAAACTAATTTCGAAACAGCATTTGGAATTCCCATAGACGATATTGTTAGAAACAATGCATAAATCTGAAATGCACTAGAATATATAGCATTTCCCTCATCGCCAAAACCCTCTCTATTAGTCAAATAAATTTTATTCACAACGCCAATAATTTTAATAAACACATGTGCTGTTAATAAAACCACTATATTTTTTAAGAAGCTAGATTTTTGTAATTTTTTATTCTTTTTCATATTTAATCTTATTCTGCTATTTTATAATTATAACTTTAGCGATTTTTTTTGCAAAAACTATTGTATTTTTTCCGATTTTATAAGATAATATATATGTATATTTTTATTTTTTGAAAGTGGTGAAACTATTGAAATATATAGATAAATTTCTGAAATTTTTAAAGACAGATAGAAATACTTTCGTAACATATATTTTAACATTAATTTCAGTATATATACTTGTTGATAGATTAGTTGAATTAATGTTTATGATATTTACAGGAGTATCCTATTCATATTGGGGACCAATTGAATATACACTTGCATTTTTAGTTTTAATGCTTGCATTCTATTGCTCATTTGGCTCCAAATTTGTTAAAGCAGATGTAGATAAACTACGATTTTTCAATACATATGTAATATGTTTGTATGTACTATTCGTATCATTCTTAGTGCAAGGACTAAATTCTCTGGCATGGACATTTATTTTATCTGCTCCAAATTATCCAGAAATAGTTGCAGAATATTCTAATTTGTTTAGGCCAGCATTTACTGCTATTTCGCTTTACATACCTCTTGTAACATTCTACAAGGTATTTAAATGGCTTACATTTACAATTAATGATACAAAGGATTTAAAAGACTCTATATTTGACTATGGAGGCGTTAGCTTATCTGGAAAACCTAAGGATACAGGCAAATATTCTTGTGAAGTTTACTTATGTAGTAATTCTGAGTCTGGAGAAGAAATAGTAATTCCAGAAAGTAAAAGACTTGAGTCTTTCTTAGTTGTCGGTGTGTCTGGCTCTGGTAAAACTACAATGGTCTATGAGCCATTGATAGCAAGAGATTTAGACAGAAAATATTTCTTTAGAGAAATTTCAAAAGAAATGGGATTTACAGCTTTAAGGACAGGAATTGCAACATTAAATATACCTTATGATAATGCATACTTAACAGAAAACTTTACATTGGACATGTTAACTCCTAACCCAGAAAAAGAAGATTTATATAAAGCATATATGAAGAAAATGATTTTAAGCTCATCTGGCGGAAAATATATTTATAGGGACTTTGGTTTAACATTCTTATCAGCTGATTATGACTCAGTTGAAAGAGTACTAAATGTTGCTAAAAACTATAAATTGAAAGTTAACTTAGTTGACCCAAATAATGCAGATTCTCCTGGTATGAATCCTTTTGTTTATGATGATCCAATAAAAACAGGTATGGCTATTTCATCTGTTCTTAAAGGTTTATACTCAACAAGTAGACCAGATGCTCAACTAGCTTTTAGGGAAAACACTGCAATACAAATTATAGAAAATCTTTCAATCTTATTAAAAGAAATGTATCCTAGATTGAATGAGGGAGATTTACCAAATCTAGAAGACATGCTTAATATGATGAATGACTTTTCACTTGTTGAAGATATGTGTAAGCAAATGAAGGAAATTCCAGAGTTTGCTGATAAATATAAAATACTTATTAAATATTTTGAAAATAATTTCTATGCTGATTGCGATAATTTACAGAACACAAAACAATCAATATTTACTGCTTCAGCAGAGCTAGATAATTTACTTAGACATCCTGGTGTTAAAAACGTATTATGTAATAGAACAAACAACTTACAATATGACAAAATATTAGAAGATGGAGAAATCACATTCGTATGTACTAGAAGAGGAGATTTAGGAGCAAATGCTCACAAGGCATTTGGTATATTCTTCTTATTACTAATGCAACAATCCGTATTATCAAGACCTGGAAATGATAATACAAGAATTCCACACTTCTTATATATAGATGACTTTCCAGAATTTATATGCAAAGCAATAGAGCCAGTATTTACAGTTTATAGGAAATACAAAGTAGGAAATATCTTATCAGCACAAACATTGTCACAACTTAATGGAACAGTTCCTGGAAAAGATAACTTCAAAGATGAAATATTAGCAAACTGCGTAAACAAAGCAATATTTGGAAATGCTCTTCCAGAAGATGTTGAATGGTGGGAGACAGAACTACAAGATAAGAGAGAATGGGAATGGACAAAGAATTACGAGTCTGACTCTTCAAAAGATAATTTTGGATATGATACTAAACTAGGTAGTATAAAATATAAATGGACTGCTAATTACTCTAAAGGCAAAATAATGTCCTTAAAAGGCAAACAAATTATATTCAAAATAAAAGATGCTAAAGGAAAGAGTATTGTTGCTAAAGGCTCATTAGACTTCTTAGAAGCAAAATATAAGGAGCCTAAACATCCAAAGGAATATAACTTCGAGAAATTTTCTAGTGGAATATCTGATAGTATAAAGAAGAAACCATTTAGTACAAAGTTTAGAGGAAACTTTGCTGCGGCTACCGCAGATAATGACCCTACAAATTTTGAAGGTGAAGTAAATCCTGTTAAAACAGATATTTCAGATTCAAAATATTTCTTAGATAATGATGATGCAATTGTGTTTGATTTAAACAGAAAGAAAGATGATAATAATTAACACAAAAACAAGTTAGGATTATAAATTTTCCTAACTTGTTCTTTTTAAATTCCTAACAATCTAACTTCCACATTTTCCATTTTATATTTTCCATTTTCTAATTTAAAATCAACCAAAGTCTTGTCCAAAGTTTCCTCATTTTGTCTTAAATCTGTAGAAAAATATAACTTAATTTTGCTTATCTCCACTTTGTTCATTACAATTGCTTTAAATGTCTCTGCCATATGCTTGTCGTCTTCACAAATTAATATAAGTTGCGGCATTGAGCTAAACCCAGAGTCTCCTGGTACAAAATTATCATAGAAATCATTGTATAGTCTCATTCTTTCTACTAATTTTTTCTCCCAGTCCTCTTCTCTTCTTATAACTTCAAATAAAAATTCAATAGATTTATTATTCTTAGTTAATTTTACACTTCCGCCTGTTGCTTTAAATGTTTTTCCTGTTAGCTTTGCTGTAATTGCAGGCTTAACTGTATATGAGTCAAATGCTTTAACCTTTCTTAAATATGCAATAATTGTTTGATTTCCAGCAAGTCTTTTCTTAATCATAGGAACTGGTTTTGTATTATCTGTTGGCTGCCATTTACATTCAATTCCTCTTGAATTAAGTAGGTATTTACCCATTTTCTCTAAGCAGTAAATTCTATATATTCCCTTACCATCTTCACCTTTAAAATAGTATCTAGTAAGTATTTTTGATTTTATTAATTGGTCTAATTTGTTATTCAACTTATCTTGTGATGCTATTTCTACATTTTTCCATTGTAGCATTTGAAATAGTTGTCTTGAAGTAACAAACTCAAATTCATTTACTAATTCCAATATTCTAAAATGTAACTCATTTATATGTCCTATATTTATCTTATGTATTATTTGATTCATGGATACATATCCATCTTTACCGTCGAAGGTCTTAATTTCTCCTTCTCTTACTGCAAAAGGTGATACTACCGCCTTTATCTCGTTATCTTCTACCATAACCATCTCTCCTCTTTTTTGGTATACACATCTATTTTACCACACTTTTCTAAATTTGCACAGTAGAGACACTCCTTTTTGTGCAAATTTTTACACGTTTAAGTGTGTCCCTTTTGTTCAAGTAGACTCTCTACTTCTTTGCTCGTTAGGAATCTCCACTCGCCAATTTTCAAGTTCTTAACACTTATATTTTCAATTTTGCTTCTATGCAATGCCAACACTTTTTTATCAATAGCATTACACATTTTTCTAACTTCTCTGTTTTTTCCTTCATGAATAGTAATTTCAATTCTTGAGATATCTTTTTCTTTGTCTATTTTTAGTATCTTAACCTTAGCCTTACCTGATGTATAGTTATCTATTTTTACTCCTTGCTTTAGTGCTTCTACTTCTTCCTTTGTTACAATTCCTTTTACAGTTACATTATAGGTCTTTTCTATTTCATATTTCGGATGTGTTACTCTGTATATAAATTCGCCGTCATTTGTAAGTATTAAAGCTCCTGATGTGTACATGTCCAATCTTCCTACTGGAAGTATTTTTTCTTTTACCTTAACTAAATCAAGTACGGTATTCCTATCAAACTGGTCCTTTGTAGTAGTAACATATCCTATTGGCTTATTTAGCAAAATATACACCTTTTTTTCGGCTTTTCTTACCTTATTACCTTTGAATATTACTTCATCCGTCTCTGGGTTTATTTTTATTCCTAGCTCTGTTACAACTTTTCCGTTTACTTGTACATCACCATTTAGTATGTGCTCCTCTGCTTTTCTTCTTGAGCATACTCCTTGGTTCGCCAAGTATTTTTGTAGTCTTTCTTTCTCCAACTTTTCTTCCTTTCTTTATACAGTTTTTATAAAAATTAATTTACTTTTTAATTATATAACTTAATCAAGATACATACTAAATCGTTTAATTTTTTTCCTCCGCTTCAAGCTTATATAACACATCTTTAAAATACTGCGGTAATTCTGCTTCTAAATGCATTTGCTTACCTGTTATAGGGTGTTTAAAGTCTAAGCTCTTTGCATGTAGCATTTGACCTTCCACGCCAAATTCATTTTTTCCACTTGAGTAGACCATATCTCCCACTACAGGATGTCCTATTTCTGCCATATGTACTCTTATTTGATGTGTTCTTCCCGTATCTATTTTTACTTCTAGCAAGGTATAGTTATGATATCTTTTTATAACTTTAAAATGTGTTATAGCTTCTTTTCCATCTTTTCTAACAGCCATTTTCTTTCTATCTTTGGTGCTTCTACCTATTGGCATATTTATTGTTGCCTCATTCTCTGCTACTCTTCCTCTAACCAATGCAATATATATCTTTTTTACCTGTCTATCTTTAATTTCTTTGCTCATATTAATATGAGCCTGGTCATTTTTAGCTACTATTATTAAACCAGAAGTATCTTTATCTAGCCTATGTACTATTCCAGGTCTTATCTCTCCTCCAATGCCTGATAGACTGTCTTTGCAAATTGCCATAATTGCATTAACCAGCGTACCATCTGGATTACCATTAGCCGGATGTACTACTAACCCCTTTGGCTTATTTACTACTATTATGTCATTATCTTCATACACTATTTCTAGCTCTATATTTTCTGGCTTTAAGCCTATCTCTTTAGCTTCAGGAATATTAACCTCTATTTCATCACCAAGCTGCACTTTGTATGAATCCTTTTTTGCAGCTCCATATACTAAAATATTCCCTTCCTGTATAAGCTTTTGCACCATTTCTCTAGAAATATTGCACTTTTTAGCAACATACGCATCTAAACGCACATTTTCTTCATCTGCTACAATCTTTTCCACAATTTATACTCCTTTTGTCATGCACTTTCGTGAAACGCTGGTGACAGATTTAAATCTGTCACCGTGTTGCACTGTTATTCCTCATTTGACAATCTCTCATAAAATACAAAGTTATCATCCTTATACAATTCTTTATAATTATCATCTCTAGATAAGAACATATTTAACTTAGAATTTTTGCGTATTAACACATGTGTTATATCATATTCTTCAAATTTATTTTCATAGTACGTAGATAAATTTGATATATTCATATAATCAGAGAATATGTCTCTTCCTTCATACTTGCCTTCTGCATTTTTTACTCCATTAAATTGAGGTGTGTACAATTCTGCTCTAGAGTCTATAAATACTGGTATTCCTCTATATAATAAATAACTTCCATAGTTATACTCGTTAAACATTCTCATGTTCTCTATGTCTATATTTTCTAATATATAGTCACTAGCTTGTACTGGGTATGAGCTTTCGTTTACTATTGGGCTATTTATTTTTCCTCTATATAATGCAAAGCTTACTAATATCGCTAATAAAATAGTTATAATCTTTCCCCATAATGAAGTAATTGCTTTAACTGCTTGCTCTGTTCCGCCTTTGTCATATTTATCTATTAATGCTACTAATAATTTAGCAAAAATAAATCCACCTATTAACACAAACATAGAAACCTGTCTTCTAGACATGAATGCAATTAGTGTTAATCCTGCAATCATAAACAAATCTCTAAGCTTAATTTTAACATCTGTAAAAATTAGTATTAATAAAAATAGTACTAAAACAGTTAATGTTTTTAAATCATTTATAAGTGTTAATGGCAAATGCTCACTTATATTTGACATGGTATTTCCTTCCATAGTTTTTGGAAGATATGTATATGGTGTATCTCCTAATGGTGTTAAAAGTCCAGTAAAAATACATATTATCATTATTATAATCAGATACTTTATACTACTTTCTTTTCTTAATATTATTTTATATGGATGTTTTTTTCTTTCTTCTAATCTTCTATTTGCAGTTTCTTTTTCTTCTTGTAATTTTTCAATTTTTTGGGTTATTTTATTGATTTCCTCTTGAGACTTATTTTTCAAAGTCAATTTTTTTACTTTATTTTTATTATATTTTATTGATATTATATAATATAAATTTGATTCTTGGAGTACTGCAATAATATATTCAACTATATATGGTAAATATAAAACAAAATAGAATGGCCATACTGCCAAATGTACATTGGCAATAATTATTGGTATAATTATTAATCCAACTGCATACCTTATCTTTTTTGTCTCTATAAACTTTTCTATAAATAGTATGGTAAGTGCAAACAAAATATATGTTACCAGCTGCGCTCTTGCTGCTATAAAACTTTTTAATAAGAACATCATTCCCAGTGTTATAAAAAATGACACTAATTGATTTTTACATACTTTGTTTAGTGCTATATAAATTATAATGCCTAACGCTATCGCCAAAATAACGGTTGCAATATATATTGCTGTAAAACCTCCTATACCGATGTTTTCACCTAATTGATATACCAAATATGTTCCTACATCATATGCCCAATGAGGGTATGTATATGGCAAATTTTCATGCCAAGAAAATGGATCCTGCATATCTATTCCATTTTCCATTATATGCTGACCTATAGCTATAGTGTAATATGTATCATTCTGCAATGTTTTTGGCGTTAATGCAAAGCAAAAAATTATAATAACAAATATTGCAAGTACATTAAATTTCATTTTTGTTTTTTTGTCCATTGTTTTCTTCCTTTCCTTTCTCGTCAATCATATGATTTTATTTATATAATAAACTCCATAATGCAAATTTTCTATCTATGATAATTGCAATTATTATATCAAAAAAAGGCTTTGAAATAAAGCCCCTTTTTTGATTAATTTAAATTTATTTTTTTACTTATCCATTTATTTGCTTTGCAACTTCCTCAGCAAAATTTTCTTCTCTTTTTTCTATCCCTTCACCTTTTTCAAATCTTGCAAATCTTATAATTTTTGCACCTTTATCAGCTACTAATTTTCCAACTTTCATGTCTGGGTCTTTTACAAACTCTTGCTCTACTAGGCAAATTTCGCTATAGAATTTTCCAAGTCTACCTTGTACTATTTTTTCTGCTATAGCTTCTGGTTTTCCTTCATTCATAGCTTGAGCTTTTAAAATTTCCATCTCTTTTGCAAGTCTTTCAGCTGGAACAGCATCTCTATCTAGGTATTCTGGTCTTGCAGCAGCTATTTGCATACAAATATCTTTTGCAAGCTCATGTGTTCCATTTTCTATTTCAACTAGGACAGCAATTTTTCCATCTCCATGGATATAGCTTTCTAATAGGTTGTTTGTCTCAAATCTTTCAAATCTTCTTATTGACATATTTTCACCTATAGTAGCGATTTTATTTGTTAGCACTTCTTTAACTGTTTTATCTGGCTCTGCTATAGATTTTTGCTCTAGTAAAGCTTCTACATCAGCAGGATTATTTTGAGCAACTTGTTTTGCAACATCTGCAACAAAATTTCTAAATTCTTCATTCTTAGCTACGAAGTCTGTCTCTGCATTAACTTCAACAACACTTCCAACTTTTCCATCTTCAGAAATATATGTTTCAACTAATCCTTCTGCTGCTATTCTGTCAGATTTCTTTGCAGCTTTTGCAATTCCTCTTTCACGTAATAGCTCTATAGCTTTTTCTTCATCTCCATTTGTCTCTGTTAAAACTTTTTTGCAGTCCATCATACCTGCACCTGTTTTTTCTCTTAACTCTTTAACTTGGCTTGCTGTAATCATTTAAAATATCCTCCTTTATATTAAAATAAAAGGAGATAGAGCAGATAAAAGCTCTCCTCCTTTTTATAATTTTATAAATTATTCTTTTACTTCTTCAGCAGCTTCTGTAGTTTCTTCTTCGTTTGCAACTACTTCTTCTATGCTTTCTGGAGCTGTTTCTTCAGCTTCTTCTGTCATTTCAGTTTGAGCTGTTTCCATAGACTCACCTTGTCTACCTTCTATAACTGCATTTGCCATACAATCTGCTATTAAAGCAACTGCTCTTATAGCATCATCATTTCCTGGTATAGCATAGTCTACATCTTCTGGATTGCAGTTTGTATCAACTAATCCTATAACTGGAATTCCAAGTTTTCTAGCTTCTAAAATTCCTATTCTTTCTTTCTTAGGGTCAACTATAAACATTACTCCTGGAAGCTCTTTCATATCTTTAATTCCTCCAAGATTTTTTTCTAGTTTTTCCATTTCTTTCTTTAAAAGAATAACCTCTTTTTTAGGTAGAACATCAAATGTTCCATCTTCTTGCATTTCTTCTAATTTCTCTAATCTGTCAATTCTTTTTCTAATTGTTTCAAAGTTTGTTAGAGTTCCACCTAACCATCTTTGATTAACATAGTACATACCGCATTTTTCTGCAGCTTCTTTTACGCACTCTTGTGCTTGTTTTTTAGTTCCAACAAATAGAACTGTTTTTCCTTCCTCTGCTTGCTCTTTTAAGAAAGCATAAGCTTCATCTAATTTCTTAGATGTTTTTTGTAAATCGATGATGTGGATACCATTTCTAGCTTGGAATATGTATTCAGCCATCTTAGGGTCCCATCTTCTTGTTTGATGTCCAAAGTGAACACCTGCTTCTAGTAATTGTTTCATTGCAACTACTGCCATTTCAAATTCCTCCTTTTTTTGTTTTACCTCCACTAAGCTTTAAGCATTTAAAAAGACTTGCTTTAGATTTAAAACAAGCACTCCTCTTTAAACTAGCTTGTGTGTGTATTTTTGACGTATTCTATTGTATCATAGATTGAGAAAAAAAACAAGAGGTACAAGTAAATTTTCTTGTGTCGTGTGAATTATCATTTGAAATTCCGGAATATCAATAAAAACTGAAATAAGTCTGGTGATATAATATAGTTATGTTTCTTTGCCTATTGTGAAAGGAGTAT
>CAJFHE010000026.1 GCA_904378095.1 uncultured Clostridia bacterium
CGAAAAATTAAAAATAAAAGAAAAAAAGGAGAAATAGTTATGAATAGTGAATTACCAAAAACAAAAATAGATGAAAGAACTGGAATTGAATATCATTTACAAGGAGATTATTATATTCCAAATTTAACAATACCAAAGCAGGAAAAGATAATTCTTAATAAATATGGTAGAATGCGATTAAATTATTTAAAAGAAAATAAAAAAGTTGAATACTCAATAATGTTAATGGATGGAACATTAAATAGCCATTTAAAAGAAATTCAAGAAACTGCAACTGAAAGAGTAGAACAAATAATCAAACAATTAAAAGTCAAAAGTAATTTAACAGAAGATATGAAAAATACAGATATGCTTTATTGGGTTGGTATGATGAATAATTTTAAGAATCAAGCAGAAGAAATAATTTTTAATGAATTAATATATGTATAGGAGATGATGCGAATGAAGAATTTAAGAGAAGTAAAAGATGATTTATTAAAAGAATGGATAGAATTTAGAGGAGAAACAGCATTTTGTGAGATGACTCCTCAAGATAAAAAGTATTGTATTTACTTTGATGAGATTGCAGATAAAATACTTAAGAATGTTCCTGAACAGAATAAGGAATATGTTAAGAAGCAACTAGATCAACTTGATAAAAATTTTATGGATTACTTATATTACTGGAACGAAAAGTACTGGAACGAAAAGTATTATAGAAATGGATTTGCAGATGTAATTGAACTTTTAATAATATAAAATAAAAAGTAAGACTGTAGAAAGAAAGTTATAATTTCTACAGTTTTTGCCATTTTTAAAAGATATTATTAATAAAATATTGAAAATCTGGTTTTTTTATTGTAAAAAAAATAGAAATTTGATATACTTTAAATGGATTTTTATACTTATGGAGGAGATAAACTTGATTGACCTAAATGAAGAATACAAACAAGCCTTAAAAGGTAAAAAATTTATAGATTTATTTTGCGGACTAGGAGGTTTTAGACTTGCTCTAGAGTCATATGGAGCGGAGTGTGTTTTTAGTTCGGATATTGATAATCATGTTAGTAAGGTATATGAAAAAAATTTTGGTGCTAATCCATTAAGCGATATTACAAAAGTAGATGAAAATGAAATACCTAAGCATGATATTCTTTGTGCTGGATTTCCTTGTCAAGCATTTTCTATTAGTGGAAAGCAAAAAGGGTTTGAAGATACACGAGGTACTTTATTCAGAGAAGTAGTTAGAATTGCAAAGTTTCATCAACCAGAATTATTAATATTGGAAAATGTAAAGAATTTAGAAAAACATGATAATGGAAATACTTTTAAAGTTATAAGAGAAAACATTGAAAACATAGGATATAATATGTATTGGAAGGTTTTAAATGCTTCAAATTATGGTGTGCCACAAGCAAGAGAAAGGATTTATATGATATGCATTAGAAAAGATGTAGATAACCATAATTACATATTTCCAAAATCTACGAATCAAGAAGTTTGTGTTAATGATATTTTGCTAACTAATGGAGAAGAAAGAAAATATATTATAAATAAACCATATAAAATGAATGAAAATAACAATCAAATGAAAATGTTTAAAGTATATAATAAACCAGTAAGAGTTGGAACTGTTAATAAAGGAGGACAAGGAGACAGAATATATGATCCATTTGGACAAGCAATTACTTTGTCAGCAGAAGGTGGAGGAACAGGAGCTAAAACAGGTTTATACTATATAAACAATGAGGTTAGAAAGCTACACCCTAGAGAATGTGCAAGATTAATGGGATTCCCAGAATATTATCAAATAGATGAATCGGTTAATCAAGCTCAAAAGCAATTTGGAAATAGTGTAGTGGTTAATGTTTTACAATATATAGTTAAAAGCATAATTGATGAAGGGAGTGTAAATAATGGATAGTTCAGGTGGTTCAAAAATAGCAAAAGATGGTTTTAATAATGAAAAAGATATAGCTAACAAATTCATTAATTGGGAAAACGATGATGAGGCTAAATCTTGGCTTAAAACAATGGGATATGATTTAAAAGAAATTGAATATGTATATGCAGAAGTAATACACGGTTATAAAACCGATGTACAAGTTCAAGTAACTATAAAATTGAAAAAAATAGTTGAAGCTCAAAATCTCCAAATCAAGTTAGTAAGTAATGATAAGGGATTTAATCAAATAGATAAAAGATGGATTAAGAATTATAAGGAAATGTGGGATATTCCAGAGAATATTGTGAAGTTATTACAATATTTCACAGGAGAGCTTCTACCATATAGAAAAGATACTAAAGATTCAAGAAGAATGTTTATGAATGAATTTACAGAAGATGAACAAAATCAATTAGTAAAATTTTTTGAAGATAATAAAGCACTTATAATATTAGACATTGTAAAAGGTAGAGGAATTTTAGCAGCAGAATGGATACTAGTTGCTAAAAAAACAGCAACTGAATCTATATGGACATTAAAACCTATAAATGTAGCCATAAACCATTATAGTGAAGGAAATGTGGAAATAACTAATAGAGGTAGTATGAAAATAGGTAGAATTACAATGCAAAGAAAAGGTGGAGATGCTGGAAGAGATACTGCAAAAATGTTACAATTTAAGGTGGATCCAACTGAATTATTTAATGTAAATTAATATTTTATTACAAAAGACAAAAGTAGAATTTAAAAGGTTCTACTTTTGTTGCATTTTGGAGAGGAGTAAAGATGAAAGATATACAGAAAAAATATTTCATTAAAGATGCTACAATAGATAGTATTGACAAAGATGTTTTTAATCATAAAGATATCGCTGAAAATATAGTTAATGTAATAGAAACAGAAGAAACTCCATTTAATTTAGCAATAATAGGAAAATGGGGAATCGGAAAATCAAGTGTAATTGAAATTGTTAAAGGAAAATTAAAAGATCCTAAAAAATATAAATTTCATGAAATAAATGCTTGGAAATATGAAAAAGAGGCATTAAGAAGAGCTTTAACTAAACAATTATTTATTTCGCTAGATAGAAATGAACAGACGAAGGCAGTAGAGGATTTAAAACAAAAATCTTCTACAATAATGAAAGAAAAAGAAGAACAGAATAGCTTATTAAATCAACTTAAAGATATGTTTGTAGAAACAATAAGAATTCTGGCAAAAGCATTTATTATTCTAGCATTTATAGTAGTTGTTTTATCAATATTAATAGGGATTTATTCTTTTTTTAAACAAGAAGAATATATTTCAACTTGGACATATGTAATGAATAAACTATTAAGTGTTACAACAGTAGTTTCAGTACTTATAGCAATATTCGAGAAATATATTGAAATAAACTTTAATGCTGGTAATAAGATAACTACAATAAATAATCCAATAAGAGATGTTGATCAATATGAAGATTTATTAAAAGAACATTTAAAGAAAATAAAATATAAAGAAATTGTTATTATAGATGATTTAGATAGATTAAGTCCAGAAAAAATTGTAGAGGCTTTAGATGCAATAAAAGCATTTACAGAACTAAAAAATATAATTTTTATTGTACCTTTTGATGATGATATTCTTAGAAAAGCTTTAGTTGATAATAAAATTAAATTAAATGAAAGCTATGTAGTAGAAGGAGAACTTTTCTTAGATAAACTATTTCAATTTAAAATTTATATGCCACCATTGCCAGAATATGATTTAAAACAATATTCAGATGTTATAATAGCAGAAGAGGCTCCAGGAATCCTAGAAATATGCCCAAATAATTATAAAGATATTATGAATATTTTAATTTATCCAGATGTAAAAACTCCAAGACAAGTAAAAAAGATAATTAATACATTTATGAACAATATTTTAATATTAGAAAAAAGAAAAGATAAAGTAATAGATAGAATGCAAGTGGAGTCTGATGAATGTAAAATGATGGTTGCAAAAATATCTGTATTACAATCGGATTTTAATGAATTTTATAAAATACTAATAGAAGATTTTAATTTGATCGAGGATTTCCTTCAAATATATAATGAAGTAGATAAACCACAGAATATAAAAGAAAATTTGAAATCATTTTTTGATACGACAGGTAATTTAAATAAAAAATGGCTTTCATTAGCTAATTTTTTAAGTTATACATCAAATATAAAAGTGGATAATATTGAAACATACATATATTTAACTCAAAGCAAAATAGGAAAAAGGATAGGAGATAAGAAATATACAGAAATAAAAACAGCATTGAAAAGTGGTAATAAAAAGTACTTAAAAGAAGCACTAGCTAACGATGAAGAATATGATAAAGTCCAAATAGTTATTGAAGATGAATTGGGTAATGTAAATAATACAGCCAAAGAAATTGAAACAGTATTTTCACTGTTAAGTGATATGAATGATAATTTTATTAATAAAGTAAAAAAAGATTTAATAAATAACATCGATAAGCTATGGGAAAATAAAAAAATTTTAGATTTTTCAGCTTACGATTTAAGCAATTTTAATATAATCTATGATAAAGGTAATGAAATTCTTGATAAAATTATAAAAGAAAAAATGCAAGAAAATAGTAAAATATTTGAAAAAGTAGTATATGTGTTAAATACTGATTACAAATGGGATGATGCAATAAGAGAACAAGTTAAAGAAATAATAGATAAAATTATTAATAATAATATTGAAGATATAAATATAGAGGATATAATAGAAGAATTAGAAGATGTAGAAAAATTTAGTTTCAAATACTATATAACAAGCGAAAACTACAGTAAACTGACAAAAGATGTATATGATAATGGGCTAGAAAATTATAGTATAGTTAATATTATCGAAAACAAGTCTTTTGAATTAATAGATTCTGGCAAGGTATCATTAGTAATTAATGCCATGAAAAATTGGATAAATAATGAGACACTTATAAAACGTTTGATTAAAGTATTAGAGTATGTAAACAGTAAAAATATATTATTTGATGCAAATGATGGAAATACTCTACTTCTTAATATAAATGATGATGTAATAGAGAAACAAAATGATAGTATTATTAAAATATTTGAATTACTAAATTATGATATTAACGAGGACAATAAAGAAGAATATGATAAGCTATTACAGTTACTAGAAAATATTACATATATTCCAAATATTGTCAAAGAATTAAAAGAGAAAAATAAATTACAGATGTTACCTACACTTACAAAACAAATTTCTGAAGAAATATTAGATGATGAAACAATAAACAATTATGGATATGAAATTATTGATTCATATAATGAGGAACAATTAAAAGAGTTAAATACAGAAATTTCATCATCAATAGTGTATAGTACAAGTATTTCAGATATTAAAGTAAAAAATGCTGTTAACATTTATTTAAGGATCATTGAAAAAGAAGAAATACCTACTTTTATGGAAAAAGTTTTAAATAAAGCTGTTTCTGATTTTAATAACTATTATTCAGCTAGCAAGACATATTGGAACTCTATGATTATAGAGCTTGTAGGAAAAGGATACAGAATATTATCAAATGGTGATAAAACAACATATTTAACCAGAATAAAAAATTTAATTGCAAATTCAACTTATTGTAATTTAGGAATATCAGCGACCAGAATTGTTTGGGAAAATCTAAATATCGATGAAAAATCTGAAATTGTTAACAATATAATTGACAATATTAAAAATATAAAGGATAGCTATTATGTATTTGAAATTATATCTGCAGATAATGATGTAGACGAAGAAAAACTTGAGAATTTAGCGGATAAAGTTTTAGATATACTAGATGAAAACAATTATAATGAATTACAAAATACTATATTGAATTTGGAAAGTTATTTAAATTTAGAAAAATTTATAGAAAAGATTACTGAATTTAATGATAAGTTTCTAAATGGTATTGATTTGATTAAAAAAATGAATTTTTCAAGAACAATTTTAGTAAAAGCAATAGCTAAGAATATTTATGATGTGGAAAAGTTAAGATTAGCCATTACTAATTTAGATATAAAAAAAGAAGAAATTCAAGAAATAGCATTAAGTGAATTTGAAAATTTAGATATTTTTAAGTTATTAAAAATCATGGTTGAATTTGGAGGAGATTATGATTGGATATGGCAAAATATTATTTCTTTAACACATAACCAATTTTATGAAATAGAATTTTATGAATGGTTAAATACATTACCTAATAAATATAAAATAAATAAAAATTATAAAGAACAATATGGCAAAGAGTTGATTGATATTGTTAATTCCTCTGCAAGTGAAGAGGTAAATAATAAAATTTTTAGATTTATTAAGGATAATAAAATGAGTAGATCATTTAATTCTGAAGAGTTAAATGAAGAAGATAGAGAAAAATTTAAAAACTATTGATTTTATATTAAATTTATGTTAAATTATAATCATAGAATCAAACTATGAAATATAATTATAAATACAAGCTCGTATTCTTCGCGAACGGAAGTGTCAAACGAGCCATAAAAAGTAGCAGATAAGAAATTATCTGTTATTTTTTTGTATGTTTGCTAGTAATTTAATGTTTGGTGATGTATAATATTAAATCAAAGGAGGCAAACCATGGAAATTATTTATGGTACAAGTAACAAAAACAAAGTTATTTCAATGAAAAAAATTTTAAAAGAGAACAATGTTGACGCAAATATTTATACTCTAAAGGATATTGACTTTAATCAAGAAATAATAGAAGATGGAAAAACATTCGAAGAAAATTCTGAAATAAAAGCAAATGAAATAAAGAAGTTTTGTGATGCAAATAATATTAAGGATAAAATTATAATAACAGATGATGCTGGGCTATGCATTGATAAATTAGACGGAGAGCCAGGAGTGTATTCTGCAAGATATGCAGGAGAAAATGCAACGCAAATTCAAATATTGGATAAAGTTTTAGAGAAGATGAAACCATATCAAGACAAAAAGGACAGAGCTTGTACTTTTGTATGCGTATTAACCGCAATTCTTCCAGATGGAGAAAAAATAGTGGCAAGAGGAGAATGTAAAGGCACAGTGGCAAAAACACCAGGAAAATTGGGAGGGCTAACATATGTACCAATCTTTATACCAGAAGGATTTGACAAACCATTAAGTGATTTAGATGAGAAACCATATGAGGCTACACATAATCACAGAGATTTAGCAGTAAAGCAGTTATTGAGAGAATTTAAAGTAAGAAATATAAACTAAACAGCCATCTAGCAAAGCCTTAGAAAAACAATTGACAATTTAAAAATTAATGATACAATATATGTAAGACAAAAAATCAAACATTGAGGGGGAGTATTTACTATAGATAATAAAATATCTATTTTATTGTACTCCCCTAAATGTTACTAGAATATATAACTTTCAATATGAAAGGATATGAGAAAAATGCCATATATAGAATTTAAAAATGTTGTAAAAGAATATAAAATGGGTGAAGTATCTATTAAAGCATTGGACAAAACAAATTTTGAAATAGAGAAAGGAGAGCTTGTTGTAATTGTAGGTCCTAGTGGTGCAGGAAAAACAACTGCACTTAATATACTTGGTGGAATGGATAGTGCAACTTCAGGCAATGTTATAATAGATGGAAAAGATATAAGCAAATTTAAGAAAAAAGAGCTTATTAAATATAGAAGAGAAGATATAGGGTTTGTATTCCAATTTTATAATTTAGTTCAAAACCTCACAGCACTAGAGAATGTGGAGCTTGCGACACAAATATGTAAGCATCCATTAGAGCCAAAGGCTATACTTAAAAAAGTGGGGCTGGAAAACAGATTAAAGAATTTCCCATCACAGTTATCTGGTGGAGAGCAACAAAGAGTTGCAATTGCAAGAGCTATAGCAAAAAATCCAAAGCTTCTACTATGTGACGAGCCAACAGGTGCACTGGATTATAAAACAGGAAAACAAATTTTACAGTTATTGCAAGACACTTGTAGAAAAGAAAAAATGACGGTTATAATTATTACACACAATAGCGCATTAACGCCAATGGCAGATAGGGTTATACATTTTAAAAATGGTACAGCTTATGACATTCAGCAAAACGCAAATCCTATGCCAATTAGTGAAATCGAATGGTAAAAATGGGGTGAGAATGTTGAAGACCGCACTTCTAAAAGATGGAATTAAAGAAATAAAATATTCATATAAAAGATTTATATCATTGCTCTTAATTGTGCTTTTAGGAGTAGGCTTTTTTGCTGGAATAAAGGCAACAAGCCCGGATATGAAGAAAACAGTCGACACATATTTTGACGATTTGAAAGTAATGGATATTCAAGTAATTTCTACACTAGGGCTTACTGATGATGACATTACTGCAATAAAGCAAGTGGAAAATGTGGAAAGTGTAGAAGGAGCGTATCAAACTGATGCAGTAGTTACAATAGGTGAAGAAGAAATTGTTGTAAAATTAGAAACAATGACTGATAATTTAAATAACTTAAATTTAGTTGAAGGACGTTTACCAGAAAATGAGAATGAATGTGTTGTTGAGCCAAATTTCTTATTAGGTACAGGACATCAAATAGGTGACACCATAGAGGTAGAAATAGAAAATATAACAAATGATGATGGAGAAGAAGAGCAAGTACTAAAAAATAATAAGTTACAGATTGTAGGTACAGCAGAGTCACCTTTATATATTTCTACAGATAGAGGCAGTACAAAGCTTGGAAGTGGAATGATAGACTACTATATGTATGTGCCAAAAGAAAACCTAAATGCAAGTATTTACACTAATATATATTTAACAGTAGCAGATGCAAATGGTTTAGAAACTGGCAGTGAGGAATATCTAGAAAAAGTAGAAGAAGTTGAAAATAGCCTAGATGCTATTTCAGAAGAAAGAAGAGAGGCAAGGTATAATCAGCTTTATGATAGTGCAAATTCAAAGATACAAGATGCGCAAAAGGAGCTAGATGAAGAAAAAGCAAAAGCAGAGAAAGAGCTAGAAGATGCACAAAAGGAAATTGATGATGGCAAAAAAGAATTAGAAGATGGAAGAGCAGAAATTGAAAAAAATAGGGCGAATGCGAACTATAGCTTTAGACAGGCAGAGCAACAGATAGAAGATTCCAAAGAGTTATTAGCAGAAAATGAAGAAAAATTCGAGACAGAGAAAAAGAAAGTAGAGCAGCAAATTGCAACATATGAAGAGCAATTATCTACTTTAAAACAAACTCAAACTCAATTAAATAATGTGCAAGCTAACTTAGAAAAAGCGCAAGCAGGTTTAGAAGAATTACAGGCAAAATTAGAGACTGCATTAGAAGAAGAAAAACCAGCCTTGCAAGAGCAAATAGCAAAACTAAATGTACAAATTCAAACTTTGCAAGTAACTATAAACACAATCAATAGTGAATTAGAAAAACAAGGAGTTTCAGATTTAGCTGGTACAATTAAGCAAATTCAGGCGGGAATTGATACAGCAAACAAAGAATTAGAAAATGGAGAGGCTCAGCTAGAAGATGCACGAAAACAAATAGAAGATGCAGAAACAGAATTACAAAGTCAAAAGAATTCTACATATTATCAGTTAAATCAAGCAGAAGCGGAAATTAAAGAGGGAGAAGAAGAGCTAGAAAAAGGTGAAAAAGAGCTAGAAGATGCACGTAAAGAATACGAAGAGCAAATCGCAGAAGCGGAAGATAAGCTATTAGAAGCCAAAGAAGATTTAAAAGAAATCCAAAGACCAGAATGGTATGTGTTAGATAGAGAAGAAAATACTGGATATGTAAATTACATGCAGGATACAGAAAGAGTAGCAAATTTGGCAGAAGTTTTCCCAGTAGTATTCTTCTTAGTAGCGGCATTAATGAGTTTAAACTCAATGTCAAGAATGGTAGAAGAAGAAAGAGTGCAAATAGGTACATTAAAAGCACTTGGATACAACAAATTACAAATTGCTATGAAGTACTTAATATATGCTTGTTTGGCAACTTTAATAGGTGGTGGAATAGGATTAATTATAGGATTTAATTTCTTGCCAAAAGTAATAGCAGATATCTATGCGATGGTATATGACGTGCCTGATGTAATTCTAGAGTTTAATGTTTTATATGCAATTGCTGGAATTGCAGCAGCAGCACTATGTACAGTAGGAGCTACAATCTTTACAGCCGCAAGAATACTAAGGCATAATCCTGCAACACTAATGAGACCAAAAGCACCAAAGCCAGGAAAGAGAGTATTACTAGAAAAAATAACATTTATTTGGAAACATTTAAACTTTACTGCAAAAGTAACTGCAAGAAACATATTCAGATATAAAAAGAGATTTTTAATGACTGTTATTGGTGTGTGCGGATGTACATCACTTATTATTGCCGGATTCGGCTTAAGAGATGCAATTGCAAACATGATACCAATGCAATACGGAGAAATCTATAAATATGGAATTAATATTTCATTAAAAGAAGAAAAGCAAGCAGAGGACTTGCAAGCAGTAAAAGACGAAGTCGCACAAAATGAGAATATAACAGATGTGCTTGGAGCCAATATTCAGTCAGTAAAAATAATAAAGAATGACAATAACCAAAACATACAATTAGTTGTGCCAGAAAATGTAGACAATTTTGATACATTTGTCTCACTTAGAAGCAGAACTAAAAAAGACAATAAATATGTGTTAGATAGCTCAGGAATTGTCATTACAGAAAAATTGGCAAAACTATTGGACATTAAAGAAGGCGACACAATTACAATAGAGAATGCAGATGGAGATAGAGCAGACGTAAATGTAGCACATATTACAGAAAACTATATATTACACTATTTGTACATATCACCAGAATTATATAATCAAATTTACGACACAAGAATTGATTACAATGTGATTTTGGCAAAAACAAATGAGCTAACAGAGGAGCAAGAGAATAACTTAGGAAGAACATTGTTGGAAGACAAAGACAATATTTCAGGAGTAAGCTTCACATCAGATTCATCTAATATGATAACAGTGGTAATGGATAATATGGATGCAGTAGTATGGATACTTATCATAGCAGCAGGATTGTTGGCATTAGTAGTATTGTATAATTTACTAAACTCAAACATAAGCGAAAGAATTAGAGAGCTTGCTACAATAAAAGTATAATACTTACAATATTGGGAATGTTAGTGGGTCTAGTTGGAGGATATTATTTAACAATGTACATATTAAAAACTTGTGAAATAGATATGCTAATGTTTGACCCAGAAATAGGAGTACTAAGCTATGTTTGGGGAGTATTGATTACAACATTCTTTGCAATAATTGTAAATGTAATTACATATTTCTCACTAAAGAAAATAGACATGATAGAGAGCCTAAAAAGTGTAGAATAGGGATTGACAAGAGTAAAAAAATATGATAAAATATTTACCTGTAAGCCGCCTGGGTCGGGCAACTAAATGTTAGAGAAATCTAACTGCCTTGTATTTTATGCTTAGCGAGTATACATATAAGAGGAGGTGTACATATAATGTACGCAATAATTGAAAGCTGTGGAAAGCAATACAA
>CAJFHE010000027.1 GCA_904378095.1 uncultured Clostridia bacterium
TGGATTCTTCTCTGCTAAGAAAACCTTTTTAATTTCAATACTTTCTGGAAATATAGGCGATTTATTCTTACCGTTCTGGAATGTTACTTCGGTGTGTACAGTGCTTTTACTTACTCCAAATTTTTTTGCAGCTCCTCTTACTGTATCTTTACTGTCTATTATATAATGTGCTAAATTTACTGCACGCTCTTCTATATATAACTTTCCCAATTATAAAACCCCCTAAGAAATCTATGTTTTGTAACATTGTATTCTTACAAGAAGTCCAATAGAACTAAAAAAATTATATACAAATTATGAAGCACTATTAATTTACTTGGAATTGTTACAAATGTGTTACAGAAATATTAAAAATAGCATCTGAAGTAGTAATTTTTTTCTCAATCATTGATTTATGAAAAATAATATTGTAAAATATAAGTGTAAAATAGGAGTGTGATGAATCTTATGAAAAAGTTGCCATATGGAATAAGTGATTATGAAAGGTTAATTGAAGACGAATATTATTATGTAGATAAAACAAGTTATATAGAAAAGTTGGAAAAAACAGTAGCACCATATTTAGTATTCTTACGCCCACGAAAGTTTGGAAAAACGCTATTTACAAGCACTTTAGAAAACTATTATGATATAACCCAAAAAGACAAATTCAATAAATTGTTTGCAAATACATATATAGGAAAAAATCCGACAAAGCTAAAAAACAGCTATCATATACTAAAATTCAATTTTTCTGGAATAGATACAACAAATGAAGAAGCAACAATAAAAGCATTTAAAAGTAAGGTTGTTTCTTCAATTAAATTGTTTGTAGAAAAATATAATATGGACTTCTATATAAATAACGATGATGAAGTAGAGAATATATTAAATAACTTACTAAAAGCATTTATAATACAAAGAGCAGGAGAAAAAATATATGTTATAATAGATGAATATGACCATTTTGCAAATGAATTATTGGGATTTAACACACACCAGTTTAAAAATTTAGTTTCGAAAAATGGAAAAGTGCGAAAGTTTTACGAGATATTGAAGGAAGGAACAGAAAGTGTAGTAGACAGAATATTTATAACAGGAGTAGCGCCAATAACTCTAGATAGCTTAACTTCAGGATTCAATATAGGCTCAGACATAACACAAGATAGAGAATATAACGAGATGATAGGATTTACACAAGATGAGCTATTGATTATGATGAATGAAATGGGTATATCAAAAAATGAGCAAGAACGATTATTACCAATAATGAAAGAAAACTATGATGGGTATAAGTTTTCAGTGCATGCAACAGAAAATATGTATAATTCTAACATGTGTTTATACTTCCTAAAAGATTATGTAAGGTTTAAAGAAATACCGGCACAATTGATAGATGTAAATATAGCAAGCGATTATAGCAAATTAGCAGGAATGTTAGATTTATGTAAGGGAGAAGAAAGAAAAAAAATAATAGAAAAAACCGTTTCAGGAGAAGGAATAGTAAATGAAATTACAGCAAAATTTAATCCAGAAATAGGATTTACGGAAAAGGATCTGGTTTCAATGCTATTTTATTTAGGATACTTAACAATCACAGGAGAAGAATTTGAAATTCCAGAGTTAAAAATTCCAAACAGGGTAATGAGAGATATTTATTCTGATTATTTTTTGAAAGTTTTAAGTAAAGATGCAGATTTACAAATTACCAATGAAGATTATACAGAAATTTTACGAGAAATAGCGATTGAAGGAAAAATAGATAAACTAGTGATTCTAGTAGAAAGATACTTGCAAAACTTATCTAATAGAGATTTTATAAAATTTGATGAAAAATATGTCAAACTTATATTTTACTGTATAGCAATGAATTTTAAAATTTATAGAATAAAATCAGAAATGGAAGTACAAAGAAAATATCCAGATATATTGTTAATACCAAAAGATACAAGTAAAGGCTATAATTCTGTGATGATAGAATTCAAGTATTTAAAGAAAGGCGAAGAAGGAAAACTAAAAGAAAAGCAGGAAGAAGCAAGAAAACAAATTGACAATTATTCTGAGTTCGAAGAAATTAAAGTGATAGAAAAGCTAAATAAGTATATAGTTGTTACAGTAAATGACAAGATTGATGTAGAAAAAATATAATGTAGTTTTTTTCTCAAAACACTTGCAATTGGTAAAAATATGCAGTATAATTAAATAGACATAAGGAGAGCAGAAGAGTGGAAGCAAATTCCACTCTTCTGTACGTAAAAGTGCAAAAAAATTACTAGACAACATAGTCGTATATTAGACAATCTAGTTTTAGAAAGGATTACAAATTTGTTATGGCAAATATAGAGGAAAAAGTGGAGAGCTTAATTAAAAAGCCAATTGAAGATTTGGGCTACACTTTGTATGATGTGCAATATGTAAAAGAAGGGCAAAACTATTTTCTACGTGTGTTTATAGAAAAGCCAAATGGAAGTATTGATTTAAATGACTGCGAGAAGGTAAATGACGGAATTAATGACATACTTGACAAAGCTGACTACATTAAAGAGCAGTACTTCTTGGAAGTATCTTCTACAGGTTTAGAAAAGGTTTTGAGAAAAGACGAGCACTTAAGGAAAAATATTGGAAATACAATCCAGATAAATTTGTTTAAGCCTATTAATTTAGAGATTGATTTGGAAAAAGAAGATGTCTCCAAAGAAAAAGCTAAAAAGAAAAAGATAAATAAAAAATCAGCAAGTAAAGAATTAATAGGAGAACTAAAAGACTTTAATGATAATAATATTGATTTGAAATTAGAAAATGGTGAAATATTACATATAGATAGAAAAAATATTTCGCAAATAAAAACGGTATTTGACTGGGACAGCCTAAGTTAATATCCAAGAATTCTAAAGGGAGGAATTAGAAAAATGAAAAAAACATCTAAAATAAATAATCAAGCAATAGATAGCAGTGAGTTAATAATAGCAATGGACGAGCTAGAAAAAGAAAACGGAATAAAGAAAGAAGTATTACTAGAAGCAATAGAGACGGCATTGGTTACAGCATATAAAAGAAACTTTGATTCTGCAGAGAATGTAAAGATAACTATGGACAGAGAAACAGGAGAAATTCATGTTTATGCAGAAAAAGATGTAGTTGAAAAACCAGAAGATGTGGAAAATACCAAACTTCAAATATGCTTAGATGATGCAAGAAAGATAAATAAAAAGCTAGAAGTTGGGGATAAAGCAGAAATTGAGCAAGTTCCTAAAAACTTTGGTAGAATTGCTGCACAAACTGCAAAACAAGTAATTGTACAAAAAATAAGAGAGGAATCAAGGAACTTTTTATTCAATGAGTTTAATGAAAGAAAAGGAGAAATTGTTTCTGGTATAGTACAAAAAGCTGATGGAAGAATAGTTGTTTTAGATTTGGGTAGACTTGAAGGAGTAATGCCTGCAAAAGAGCAAATACCAACAGAAAAGTATAAAGTGAATGATAAAATTAGAGCTGTAATTTTGGATGTAGAAAAAGGAGCAAAGGGTGCACCACAAGTTATAGTTTCTAGAGCTCATGTGGATTTTGTAAGAAAATTGTTTGAGCTTGAAATTCCAGAAATATATGAAGGTTTAATTGAAATCAAAAGTGTTTCAAGAGACCCAGGAAATAGATGTAAAGTAGCAGTTTATTCTCCAAATGAAAACATTGACCCAGTTGGCTCATGTGTTGGACAAAAGGGTATACGTATCCAAAACATTATAAATGAGCTTAATGGAGAAAAAATTGATGTTATAGAATGGTCAGAGGACCCAGCAATATTTATTTCTGCAGCATTGTTACCAGCAGAAGTTATGGCAGTTGATGTAAAGCCAGAGGAAAAATTCGCACAAGTTATTGTAAGAGATGACCAATTATCACTAGCAATTGGTAAAGCTGGACAAAATGCAAGACTTGCTGCAAGACTTACAAATTGGAAAATTGATATCAAGAGTGAGTCTCAATTTAGAGAAATGCTAGCAAATCTTCAAAATGAAGAGAATCAGCAAGAAGAAGTAAATGAAGAGGTAGAGGACGAGACTACTGAGGAATAGTTATTATATAGATAATACTGGGCAGTAACAAAGAATAATATAAAACAAGCTGAATACAATTAAAGGGAGAGATTTGGTTTGAAAAGTTTACCACAACGTACATGCATGGGATGCAACGCAAAAAAAGACAAAAAAGAACTTATACGTATAGTTAAGAACAAAGAGGGCAATATAAGTATAGATAGAGCTGGCAAAGCGCAAGGCAGAGGAGCATATATTTGTGACAATATAGAGTGCTTAAATAAAGTTATTAAGTCTAAAAGATTAGAAAAAGCTCTAGATACAAAGATATCTGAAGAGGTATATGAAAATTTAAGAGGTGTAATTATTGATAAATAGTAAAAAAATATGCGGATTATTAGGCTTAGCTACGCGTGCAGGAAAAACGGTTTTTGGAGCAGAGGCCTGCAGCCAAGCTATTGAAAAGAATAAAATTAAATTAATGATAATTGCTATTGACGCAGCAGAAAGGACAAAAATGAATTTTAAAAATATTTGTACTAATAAAAAGGTACCTATAGTAGAATGCTTAAATATAGAAGAATTGAGCAATGCTATAGGAAAGAGCAATAAAGCAGTAGTTGGTGTTAGAGATATTAATTTTTCTAATGAAATAATGAAAATAATTAATGGGGGTGAAGCTATTGGGTAAGATAAAAATACATGAAATAGCAAAAGAAGTAGGGTTAACAAGTAAAGAGGTTATTAAAATTGCAAATGACTTAGGTATTAACGTAACAAGCCATTTGAGTGCTGTTGATGATGAGCAAGCTGATGCAATAAGAAAGAATACAAGTAAAGTGGATGGTACAGCAACTGCAAAGAATGCTGATAAGAAAGAGAAGACATCTTCTAAGCAAGTTAACAGCAAGGAAGATAAGGCGGCTAAAAAAGAAGAAAGTAAAGAAGAAAAATCATCTTCTAAAGCAAATAAAAAAGAAGCTACTTCTTCAAATGCAAAGAAAAATGAAACTCCTGTTATTATTAGAAGAGAGGTTATTATTTCAGAGGAAGAAAAGAGCTCACAAACTAATAATAGAACCCAAGAGCAAAGCAAAAAGGGTATAGGATTTGTAGAAAGAAGCAATAATAAAGACTATAATATTGTATATAGAAATAAGCAAACAAAGCCTCTTACTGTAAGTGAACTTTTTGGACTTAAACCTAAGGAAGAGCCAAAGCAAGAAGAAAGTAAAGAAATAGAGCAGGAAGAAGTAAAACCTGTTGAAGTAGAGAAAGAAAAACCAGTAGAAACTACTCAGGAAAAAGAAGAAAAAGTAGTAGAGACTAAGCCAGAAGTAGTAAAAGAAAATAAACCACAAAATAGAAATTTTGATAATAAAAATAATAATTTTAGAAATAATAATAATAGAAATCAAAATTACAGAAATAACAATTTCAAAAATAATAACGGAAATCAAAATTTTAGAAACAATCAAAATGGTGAAAGAAATAACAGAAACGGGCAAAATGCAAACTTTAGAAATAATCAAAACGGCAGATTTAACAATGGAAGAAGACCATTGGATGAAAAGGGCATAGATAAAAATATAAAGAACATTATGACAATTGAGATGCCTGAAAAAGAAGCTCAAAGAGACTATAGTAGCAAAGCAATTGACAAGCAAAAAGCAAATAATAGATATGAGGATAAGACAAATAAAAAAGCAAATAAATCAAGAAGAAATAATCAGTTTGATGAATTTGATAGTGGTAAATTAAAAGATTTAAAACAAGTAGATAGTTTATCAAATATGTTTACAGAGCAAGATGGTGGAATGCTTGAATACTACGATTTAACAACAGCAAGAGGCAAGAGAAACAAAAAGAAAGCTCAAAAAGGTGACGAAGAAAGAAATAAGCAAAAAATATTTGAGCTTAAAGAAATTACTATTCCAGAAAATATTACTGTAAAAGATTTAGCGCAAGAGATGAAAAAGACTACTGCAGAAGTTATAAAGAAATTGTTTGGTTTAGGAATAATGGCTACAATAAATAATACAGTAGATTTTGATACAGCATATTTAGTTGCAAGTGAATTTGGAATTACTGCAAATAAAAAGACAGAAGTAAAAGAAGAAGATATTTTATTTGATGATACTGAAGATTCACCAGAAGAGCTAGAGCCAAGACCACCAGTAGTAGTTGTTATGGGACACGTTGACCATGGTAAAACATCTCTACTTGATGCTATAAGAAGCACAAATGTAATAGAAGGTGAGGCTGGAGGAATTACACAACACATTGGTGCATATAAAGTAAATGTAAATGGAAGAGAAATTACATTCTTAGATACACCAGGACATGAAGCTTTTACAAGCATGAGAGCAAGAGGTGCACAAATTACAGATATAGCAATATTAGTAGTTGCAGCAGATGATGGTGTAATGCCACAAACAATAGAGGCAATAAACCATGCAAAAGCAGCAGAAATTCCAATTATAGTTGCTGTAAACAAAATAGATTTACCAGGAGCTAATGTAGAGAAAATAAAACAAGAATTGATGGAGTATGAGTTAGTTCCAGAAGAATGGGGCGGAGATACAATTTTTGTGCCAATTTCTGCAAAGAAACATATAAATATAGAGAACTTGCTAGAAATGGTACTTTTAGTAGCAGACATGAAAGAGCTTAAAGCAAATCCAAGAAAGCAAGCAAAAGGAACTGTAATTGAAGCAAGACTAGATAAAGCAAAAGGTCCAATTGCGTCTATGTTAGTACAAAGAGGAACACTAGATGTTGGGGACACAATAGTAGTGGGTACATCAATTGGTAGAATTAGAGCTATGAAAAATGATAAGGGACAGAAAATCAAAAAAGCTGGACCATCTACACCAGTTGAAATTATGGGACTTACAAATGTACCAGAAGCAGGAGACATATTCTATGAAGTAAAAGATGAAAAAATGGCTAAACACTTGATAGAAAGAAGAAAACGTCAAGAGAGAGAAGCTGCAATAGCAGAGCAAAGTAAAGTAACATTAAGCAATCTATTTGAAAAAATGGAAAGTGAGAACTTGAAACAGCTAGATATAATAGTAAAAGCAGATGTTCAAGGAACAGCACAAGCATTAAAACAATCATTAGAAAAATTGTCTAATGAAGAAGTAAAGGTAAGAGTAATACACTCAGCAGTTGGAGCAGTTACAGAATCTGACGTACAACTTGCTAAAGCTGCAAAAGCAATAATAATAGCATTTAATGTAAGACCAAACACTACTGCAAAAGATATGGCAGAAAAAGATAGTGTAGAAATAAAACAATACTCTGTAATCTACAATGCAATAGAAGATGTAGAAGCTGCAATGAAGGGAATGCTTGCACCAGTATATGAAGAAAAAGTAATAGGAAACGTAGAAGTAAGACAAACATTTAAAGTATCTAATGTTGGTACAATAGCAGGTGCATATGTACTAGACGGAAGAGTAGAAAGAAATGCTGGAGTAAGAGTAATCCGCGACAATGTAGTAATTCATGAAGGTAAACTAGCATCATTAAAGCGTTTCAAAGATGATGTAAAAGAGGTTACAAAAGGTTTTGAATGCGGAATCCAAATAGAAAAATACAATGACATTAAAGAGGGAGACATTATAGAAGTATATGTTATGGAGGAAGTAGCAAGATAGAAAAGGAGGGCTAAACAAGTGCCTAAGAATGAAGCAAGATTAAATAGGATAAATGAAGAGCTAAAAAAAGAGTTAAGCCAAGTACTTAACTATGAGCTAAAAAATCCAAATATTACTGGTATGCTAAGTGTAACACGAGTAAAAATTACACCTGATTTTAAGTATGCAAAAGTATATGTTAGTATTTTGAATTCAAAAAATATAAAAAATACTATGGATGGATTAAAAGAATCTTCTGGTTTTATTAGGTCAAGACTTGCAAAGACAGTAAATTTAAGGATAACTCCGGAATTGGTTTTTGAAATAGATGACTCAATAGAAAAAGGTGCAAGAATAGACTCTATTTTGAAAGAGTTAAATGTGAAAAAAGAAGACTAGAGAATTATTTATATTGATTTTCTATATAAATAGAAACGGAAAGAAAGAGGGAAAGTATGAGCACATTAGATAATATTTTAGAAGAAATAAATAATGCAGAAAGTATTGTTATATTAACACATGAAAATCCAGATGGAGATGCGATTGGAACAGGACTTGCACTATATAATGCATTAAAGGAATATGGAAAGAATCCAGATATTATTATTCCAGAATATCCACGTACTTTTAGTTTTTTGCCAGGAGCAGATGAAATAAAAAAGAGCTCTGATATTGAAAAATATGATTTGGCTATTTCAGTAGACTGTGCAACAATTAAAATGTTAAATGGATTTGCTAATTATTTTGAAAATGCAAAAGTAAAGGTGTCAATAGACCATCATAGTACTAACACAATGTTTGGAGATTTGAACTATGTTAGCCCAGATGCACCAGCATGTGCTCAAATTCTTTTAGTAGTGCTTAATTACTTTAAAATAGAAATCACAAAAGATATCGGTACATGCATATTAACAGGAATAATAACAGATACAGGTGGTTTTAAATATTCTAGTGTAACAGCTGAAACGTTTGAGTTCGTAGCTTGGCTTTTGAATAAAGGAATAAATGTATCTAAAATATATAGAAAAGTATTACAAGTAAAAACAAAAGCCAATTTCGAATTAACCAGAATGGCAATGGAAAGATTAGAATTCCTAGAAGACGGAAAAGTTGCGTTTACATATATAACAAAGGAAGACGAAGAAAAAGTGAATGCGGAGAGTGGAGACCACGAAGGTATAGTAGAAGTAGGAAGAGATATAGAAGGTGTAGAAGTTTCTATCTTCTTACGTGAGACTGACAAGGGATGCAAAGTTTCTATGAGGTCAAATGAGTATGTAAATGTATCTGATGTATGTATTTTGCTTGGCGGTGGAGGTCATGTACGTGCAGCAGGTGCTACAATGCAATGTACAGTAGAGCAAGCAAAAGAAAAGGTGCTAAGGCAAGTTAAAGCAGTACTATAAAATGAGAAACTTGTTTTTGGGGACGGAGGAAAAAAACAAGTTTTTCAAATTTTCGAAAACTTGCACAGTAGGAGAGATAACAGATGGACGGAATAATTCTAATAAATAAAGAAAAAGGTTGCACCTCACATGATGTGGTAAATAAAGTAAAACACATATTTAATGAAAAAGTTGGCCATACTGGAACGTTGGACCCTAATGCAACAGGGCTTCTTCCTATTTTAGTAGGTAAAGGGACGAAGCTATCAGCATATTTAATTAATCACGATAAAGAATATGAAGTTACTTTAAAGCTTGGAATAAAAACTGATACAGCCGATTCAGAAGGAAAAGTTATAAATGAGCAAAATGTGGATAACAGCATGATGCAATCAGAAAAAATTGTAAAAGTGTTAGACTCATTTATAGGTAAGCAAATGCAGACCCCACCAATATATTCGGCCATAAAAATTAATGGCAAAAAGCTATATGAGTATGCTCGTAAAAATATTGAAGTAGAAATAGAGCCTAGGCAAATTGAAATTTTTTCTATTCAATTAGACGAAATAAACGAAGATGAAAAAATAATTTGTTTTACTGTAAAGTGCTCTAAAGGTACATATATTAGAAGTTTATGTGAAGATATTGCAGAAAGACTTGGCACAATTGGCTATATGAAAGAGCTAAATAGAGTAGAAGTTGGAATATTCGACATAAAAAATAGTATAAAAATAGAAGAGCTAGATAATAATAAGGATAATGAAGATTTCTTAAAGAGAAATTTAATTTCAATAGAAGAATTGTTTATAAAACTTTATGGCGAGAATAATACAATATTTTTAAGCGATGGAAAATTAAATTTGTTTTTAAATGGAGTAAAGTTGAAATATAGTTTGAAAAACGGAGATTACAGAATATACAACGAGAAAAATGAATTTATTGGAATAGGAAGCATACAAAATAGTCAATTAAAAAGAGAAATAATAGCTTGAAAAATTTGAAATAATGTGATAAGATATAAATACATTAAGGATAATAATTAAAAAATAAATCCCTGCGTAGTGCGTGTAGACTGGAATTTTAGAACCAACAATAGATTAAAGGGAGTCCGCCTTTGGATGTGGCGTGTATGCTTGCATTTATGTAAGAAGTGAAAGCAGGCTCTTAAAATTTCATTCATCTTACGGCTAATGTGGGGTTTTTGTTATGTCATAAATAACCCAGTGGAGGTTTTGGTTTGAATATAAAAGAAATAAGAAAAATAGCAATTGAAAATCTAATAAAAAGTAATATAGAAGATTCAAATACAAAAATAAGTATATTGCTGCAATACCTATTAAGTATGAGTAAAACAGAAATTATGCTGCACGAAAACATGGAATTAGATGAGACACAAAAAGAAGAAATTTTTAAATGTGTAGAAGAAATAATAGCAGGAAAGCCAATTCAATATATTACACATCATCAAGAGTTTATGGGGCTAAACTTTTACGTAGATGAAAATGTTTTAATTCCACAACCAGATACAGAAATATTAGTAGAAGAAGCGCTACATATGATTAACAGAAAAAATGAGAATATAAGAATTTTGGATTTATGTACAGGAAGTGGAGCAATAGCAGTTTCAATAGAAAATTATGCTCTTGATAGAAATATAATAAAAATATATGCTTCTGACATAAGTGCGGAAGCATTAGAAATAGCAAGAAAAAACGCTATTCTTAACAATGAAGAAACTAATATAAGGTTTATAAAATCTAACATGTTTGAAAATATAAATGATAAATTTGATATAATTGTATCAAACCCACCATATATAGAAACGCAGACGATTGCAAATCTATCAAAAGAAGTTCAAAATGAGCCACACATTGCATTAGATGGAGGTGCAGATGGACTTGCTTTTTATAGAATTATTGCAAAAGAGGCAAAAAAATACTTGAATAGAAACGGTTGGATTTTATTCGAAATAGGATATAATCAGAAAGAAGCTGTAAGCAATTTATTACAAGAAGAAAAATATGAGAATATAACATGCATAAAAGATTTAAATGGAAATGATAGAGTAATTATGGCGATGTAAAGGAGGAAAATATGTCTTTTTCAACAGATGTAAAACAGGAATTAAGCAAATTAAGTAATCTTGCAAATAAGGAATGTGTAAAAGCAGAGATGTACGGCTATTTAAACAGTAATAATGTCTCAACAGAAAATGAAAAAATAAAGTTTAAAACTGAAAATGATTATAATATTAACAGGTTTAGTAAATTACTAAATAATTTGGATATAAATAAATACGATATAGATATTATAGGAAAAAACTTTAATATTACGATTAATAAAAAAGAGACGGCTGCTTTAAAAAATCTATATTCAGATTATGAAATAGAAGAAAACGAAAATATAGAAAAAGCGTTTGTAAGAGGCACTTTTCTGGGAAGTGGCTCTATTAATAATCCTAAAAATAAATATCATATGGAAATTTTATTAAGAAGTATGAAAACTGTAGAAAAAGAAATTGCTATATTAGAAAAATACGGAATAAATTTTAAAATCCTAAATGCAAAAAAATATTCTATATATTCAAAAGACGGAGAAGAGATTTCAAAATTTCTAGCTTTTATTGGAGCAAGCTCTTCTGTAATAAAGTTTGAAGAGATAAGAGTATATAGAGATATGAGAAACAATGTTAATAGAGTAGTGAATTGCGAAACAGCAAATTTGGCTAAAACTGTAAATGCTGCAGTAAAGCAAATAAATGCTATTAAGAAATTAAAAGAAAATGGAAAATTTAATGATTTACCAGATAATTTAAAAGAATTGGCAAATTTAAGACTAGAAAATCCGGAGGCTTCGTTGGTAGAGCTTGGACAGATGCTAAAAGAGCCAATAGGCAAGTCCGGTGTGAATTATAGATTAAAGACATTAATTAATATGTCATTATAGATAGAAAGACATGTGTATTAATTAGGTCTGTCCCCAAAACGACAAAGTTGTCGTTTTTAGGCCTGTCCCTATAACGACAAGGAAAGGAGCATTAAATGAGAGAAAAGAATATCGGACTATACATACATATACCATTTTGCAAGAAAAAATGTGAATATTGCGATTTTAGCTCATATGCAGGAAAAGAAAATTTGATAAATGACTATGTAAAATGGCTAAAATATGAAATTAAGGAAGTTGGAGAGGGCAATAAACTTGACTATGAAAATAGGCTAGATAAATTGGCTATTGTGAAAACTATATATATTGGTGGAGGTACTCCTTCTGTAATAGAAAGTGAGCATATTTCTCAAATTATGGATTGTGTGAAAGAAAACTATACTTTATCTGATAATGTAGAAATTACGATAGAAGTAAACCCGGGCACTGTTAGTAAGGAGAAGCTCTTAACTTATAAAAATAGTGGAATAAATAGATTAAGTATAGGACTTCAAGAAACTCATGATAATTTGCTTAAAGAGCTCGGAAGAATACATACATATGACGATTTTTTAAACACATACAATTTGGCTCGTGAAGTGGGTTTTGATAATATTAATGTGGATTTAATGTTAGCTCTTCCAAAACAAAGTATGAATGATTTAGAAGAAAGTTTAAATAGAATAATAAAAATAAATCCAGAGCATATTTCTGTTTATTCATTGATTATAGAAGAAAGAACACCATTTTATGATAAATATATGAGTAATAAAATTATTTTGCCAGAAGAGGAAGAAGAAAGAAAAATGTACTGGCTTGCAAAGAGAAAATTGGAAGAAGCGGGGTATATCCATTATGAGATTTCAAACTTCGCAAAAAAAGGATATGAATCTAGGCATAATCTATCCTGCTGGAATCAAGAAGAATATATTGGCTGTGGTGTATCAGCTCATTCATATACAAATAATGTACGATATTCAATTATTGATAGTATTGAAGAATATATTTCAAACTTCGAGAGCAGCAACGAAGCGGATAATATAATTTTTCATGAAAAGCAAAATAAAGAAAGTAAAATGAAAGAATTTATGATGTTAGGTTTAAGAAAAATAGATGGAATACAAATACAAAATTTTAAAAGTAAATTTAGAGAAAATCCTATTTTTACGTACAGAAAAGAATTGGAAAAACTTGTAAATGAGGATTTGTTAGAAATAGATGGAGATTGCATCAAGTTAACAAGCAAGGGATTGGATTTAGCAAATTTAGTATGGGAAGAATTTGTGTAGGGACGGTTACATTTCTGGAACAATGAAACCGTCCCCATACTCCTAATTTAAGTCAACGAGCATTGGCCCAATGTTTGTTACTGTGCCAGCACCTAGTGTAAGTACTATGTCTGTTGGCTCTGCATGCTCTTTCACATATTTTACAATCTCATCAAAATCTGAAATATATAGTGCTTCATGTCCTAAATCTTTTATTTTATTAACTAAATCTTTAGAAGAAATGTCATAAGTATTATTTTCTCTAGCAGCATAAATATCTGTTACAATTATATTATCAAAGTTTATTAATGCATTTGCAAAATCATCTAATAAGTTCTTAGTTCTACTATATGTATGAGGTTGGAATATAACCCAAGACTTATTATATTTCTTTTGCTTTAATGCATTTGCTGTTGCAATAATTTCTGTAGGATGATGGCCATAATCATCATAAACATTTACATTATTAAAGCTGCCTTTATATTCAAATCTTCTATGAGCACCAGTATATTTTAATAAAGCATTTTTCATATCTTCTTTTTCTATTCCATATTCGTGGCATACTGCAATGCAAGCAAGAGCATTCATAACATTATGCTTTCCTGGAATAGAAAGGCTAATTGTTTTATAAAAGTTATTGTTATAATAAACATCAAAAGTAGGAAATCCATTGCTATTAAAAGTAATGTTTCGTGCAACAAAATTAGCATTTTCATTTTTAATGCCGTAAGTTAAAACTTTAGCAAGTGTATTTCTTGCAATTAGTTTACAATTTGGATCATCCCAATTTATAACCAATAAACCATTTTCTGGAATAAGTTTTACATAGTTAGCAAAAGACTTTATGATATTTTCTAAAGTGCCAAAGTAATCTAAATGGTCATTATCTATGTTTAGTATTACTTCTGTTCTTGGAAATAATTTTAAGTAACTTTCTACATATTCACATGCTTCAATAATAAAGTATTCACTATTTCCTACACGATAATTTCCATCTAATTGCTTTAAATATGCACCAACTTGTATTGTAGGATCTTTACATGCTTCTAAAAAACATAAAGAAACCATGGAAGTAGTTGTGGTTTTACCATGAGTACCAGATATGCAGATTGTGTTTTTAAATGCTTTAGTTAGCATTCCTAAAAAAGTTCCTCTTTCAATAACTGGAATATTAAGCTCCTTAGCACGTACTAATTCAACATCATCCTTTTTTACAGCTGCACTATATACAACCAAATTTGATTTTTCTAAGTTTTCTAAGTCATGCCCAATAGTAACTGGAATATGGTTTTTTAGTAATTTATTTGTAACTTCAGATTCGGAAGAATCTGAGCCAGTAACAATAAAACCCCAATAGTGCAGAATTTCAGCAATTCCACTCATACTTACTCCACCAATTCCGATTAGATGGATATGTTTATATTGTTTTAATTCTTCTATATTTGCCATTTTGTATTTGCCCCCATTCGAATTAAATTATGCATAAATAATTAATTGCATAAAAAATCATACATATTATATACTTTTTTTGCGACTTTTTCAATATAATATATGAGAAAATTGTAGTTTACGTGATTTTAAGTTATTTAATATTATCAAGTGGAATTATATATTTTTATTTCCGAGCTCCAATCGCCTACAAATAAAATTTGTAGAAAATGCAAAAATAAAGAAGGAAAAAAGAAAAATTTGACGAATAATATTAGTAGTACATAGGAAAAGTCGTAAAGGACGAATGTACAAAATTTTTAAAACTTTAAGAAAGAGGTGCGCAATATGCAAATAACAGATGTACGTTTAAGAAAAGTTAATTCAGAGAACAGAATGAAAGCTGTTGCTTCTGTAACATTCGATAATGAATTCGTAGTACACGATATCAAAGTTATCGAAAGTCAAGATGGATTATTCATAGCTATGCCAAGCAGAAAAACTCCAAACGGAGAATTCAAAGATATAGCTCATCCAATAAATCCAGAGACAAGAGAGAAAATTCAAAAAGCTATATTAGAAGCTTATGAA
>CAJFHE010000028.1 GCA_904378095.1 uncultured Clostridia bacterium
ATATAAGACTTATTGCAGTTTTTACATAATTAACATGCAATAAGTCTTGTATATTAAATCTTTTGTATTAAACCTGCATTTAGTTTAAAAACTTGCCAATTTTCTTGTGTCGTCTTGGTTTTAATATTTTGTTAAGAATTTTTTCTACATTATGTTTATTTTTTCGTCAACATATGATACAATACTTGTAAATTTAATTTGTGGAAGGGTGAATTATATGCAATTTAATAAATGTAGTAGATGTGGTTGTTTTTTTGTAAGTAATGGCGATGTATGTCCAAGTTGTCAGCCAAAGGATAATTTTGAGATGAGTAAATTAAAAGAATTTTTAGATAATTCAGATACAAATTACTCAATGGACTCTATTTCTTATGATACTGGAATTAGTATGAGAAACTTAAATAGATATTTTGCCAAAGATAGCTTTGTAGATTATAAACCTAAAATTAATTTGTAAGCAAGCAAATGTGACAGATTTAAACCTGTCACATTTGTTTTACTAATTTTTATTTGACCACATAAATTTCTTGCAATCTTTTTATCGCTTCTCTTCCCTTTTCTTCATCATTTGCATGTATATATGCTACTATATCTCTGCTCCTTACTTTATCTCCTACTTTTTTGTTTAATACTATTCCTACTTCTGACTCAATTTTTTCTTCTTTTTTAATTCTTCCTGCGCCAAGAAATACGGAGATTTTTCCTATTTCTTCTGCTTTTAGCTCTTTTATAATGCCTTCACTCTCTAGCACTACAGGCAATATATATTTTGCTTTTTTAAATTTACTTGTATCTTCTATATAGCTTACATCTCCGCCTTGATTTGCCACTAATTCTTTTAGCTTAGCATACGCTTTTTCATTTTGTATATTTTCTAGCATTTTTTGCTTATTTTCTTCTAAGTTATCTCCTTTGCCTGCTAATTTAAGCATATTGCTACCTAACTCTAATACAACCTCTTTTACATCATCTGCCATATTGCCTTTTAATGCCTCTACCGCTTCTATAACTTCCAATGAATTTCCTACATTTTTCCCAAGTGGTTGCTCCATTGAAGTTATAAGTGCTACTGTTTTTCTGTTTGCTAGCTTACCTATTTTTATCATTGTGTCCGCTAATTCTTGTGCCCTTTCTTTTGTCTTCATAAAAGCTCCGCTTCCATATGTTACATCTAATACTATTTTATTTGCTCCTGCAGCAATTTTTTTGCTCATTATACTAGATGCAATTAGTGGTATGCTTTCTGTTGTGCTTGTTGCGTCCCTTAAAGCATATATTTTTTTATCTGCTGGAGCTAAATTTAATGTTTGTCCAATTATACTAATTCCTATGTTTTTAACATTTCGTATAAATTCTTCTTCAGACACATCTGTCCTATATCCTGGTATTGACTCTAACTTATCAATTGTTCCTCCTGTATAACCCAATCCTCTGCCAGACATTTTTGCTACTGGCACACCAAGTGATGCAATAATAGGGGCAAGTATCAATGTTACTTTATCTCCTACTCCACCTGTGCTGTGCTTGTCAACAACATTACCTAGCTCAGATAAATCTAGTATATCTCCTGAATGTGCCATTGCTAATGTGAGGTTTGCTATTTCTTCTTCATCCATTCCATTTATATATATAGCCATAATTAATGCAGATGCCTGATAGTCTGCTATACTGCCATTAGTATATTCTTTGATAAAAAATTCTATTTCAGCCTTATTTAATTTTTGCTTATCTCGCTTTTTTGCGATTATGTCTTGAATGTTCATTTTCAATACCTTCTTTCGCGTTACACTATATTCTTTACAAAACTGCGTCTATGTAATGGACACAATCCATATTCCTTTATAGCAGCTATATGTGCTGCAGTACCATATCCTTTATGTTTTTCAAATCCATACATTGGATACACTTCTGCCCATTGTCTCATAATTCTATCCCTTGTAACTTTTGCTATTATTGAAGCTGCAGCTATAGAATAGCTTTTGGCATCCCCTTTAATAATTGACCTATATGGTATGTGGTCTGTATCTATTTTTGTTAATGCATCAACTAAAATTATCTCTGGTTTTTCAATTTCTCTTTGCTTTTCTTGTAAATCTTTTTCCATTTCTTTTATAGCTGTAGTTAGACCTTCTTTTGTAGCATTTAAAATATTTATTCTGTCAATCTCCTCTTGAGATATAATACCTACTCCATATGCAACTGCTTCGTTTATAATTTCTTCATATAGCTTTTCTCTTTTCTTTTCTGCTACTTTTTTAGAGTCGTTTACACCTTCTATCATCGAGCCCCTTGGCATTACCACACATGCTACAACTACTGGTCCAGCAAGTGGTCCACGTCCTGCCTCATCTATACCGGCAATGCTTGTTACACCTTGTGAGTACAATTCTTCTTCTATCTTTTTTATTTCTTTTAATCTTTCTACTTCTTTTTCCTTCATCTAATTACTTCCTTTTATTTATTCTTCTTATTTCATATCAGATAACTTATACACAGTATTTCCTGCATCATCTTGTATGCCATCCACATAAATCACATCATTTTGTTTATAGTCTACTACATAGTAGTCATCTACTTTTACCTCTTCTAAACCTAACTCTTCTAAATTGGCATTATCAATACAATAGTAATTATTATCCTCTGATTCTAGATTTATAACATTGTTATTTATCAAGTTTTGTATTTTTGCATCATTCTGCTTTTCTTTTATTTCTGTACCTATGTATTCTGCGCCCTCTTCTTCTATTTCGACTCTTTGTGCTATTACTTCTGTTTTACCCTGTATAAGAAGCATATTGGTTTTTATGGTTTCATACTCTTCATTATTATATCCTTTACTTAATGCTTTTATTCCATAGTATATACCTACTGCTATAATTAGTATCACTAAAATAATTTTTATGTATGTTACTGCTAAATTTTTTCTTGTTTTCATGCTACATCTCCTCTATAGTTTGTTCTGTACATTATTATATATTTATATATTAATTTTTTCAAGTTTATCTAAAAAATTAAGCTGTGATTACTTTATCTTTCTTAAAATTTAAACATTTTTTTCACATTTTGTTCACAAATCTCTTGTATTATAGAAGTAGTTTAGGTTATTATATTTATAGGAGGTTTTTTAATGGAAGAAAATAATAATCAAAATGATTTTTCAAATAATAATACTAATGACAATAGCTTTAAAAATGTAGGAGCAAATTATTCTACTACATATAGCTCATTTGAAGAAAAGAAGCAAAAGCCAAAGAAATCGCGCTCTGGAACAGGTTTCGGCAAAACTGTATTACTACCTTTTGCTTGTGGAATTCTAAGTGCTGGAGTTGTAGTTGGTACGTGTTTTGGAATACCAGAAATTAAAACTAATCTTTTGGGGTATTCTGCCTCAGCTTTAGGAGAAAATAGCAATTCTTCAAGCAATTCATCTGTAAATACAGAGCAAATCTCTTTACTCGATTATTCAGATACAGCTGTAGGAGTTGCACAAAAAGTACTTCCTTCTATTGTTGGAATTAATGTAACATACTCTGTAAATTCAATTTTTTATAATGGTGGTACTGCTTCTGCCCAAGGCTCAGGAGTAATTATAAGCGATGATGGATATATACTAACTAATAATCATGTTGTTAACTCTAGCTCAAGCTCTTCATATTATGAGCTTGGTAAAGCAAGTAAAATAACTGTTTCTCTATATAATGATGATACAGAATATGAAGCAGAAATAGTTGGTACAGACGAGCAAACAGATTTAGCCGTTATAAAAATAGACAAAGATGGATTAACTGCTGCTGAGCTTGGAAATTCTGATTCTGTACAAGTGGGAGAATTTTGTATGGCAATTGGTAATCCTTTAGGCTTAGGCACAACTGTTACTGATGGAATAGTTAGCGCTGTTAATAGAGAAGTTACAGACGAAGATGGTAACACATATACTGCTATTCAAACAAATGCAGCCATCAATTCTGGTAACAGTGGTGGTGCATTAGTTAACAGCCAAGGTCAAGTAATTGGTATAAATACATTAAAGGTTTCAGGAGAAGGAGTTGAAGGAGTCGGATTTGCCATTCCTATTAACTCTACAACAGATATAACCGACCAACTAATTAAATATAACAAAGTAAAAAGACCTTACCTAGGAATTGGTGGTATAGAATTAGATGAAGAAACCGCTAGAGCAAACAACTTAACTGTTGGTATTTATGTAAAAACACTCGAGGACTTCTCAGCTGCTGAAAAAGCAGGAATTAGAGTCGGCGATGTTATTATAAAGGCTGATGGCCAAGACATCGAAACAATGGATGAGCTAAACGCAATAAAGAACGCAAAAGCAATCGGAGATAAGATGACATTAACTATATGGAGAGATGGTAAGACAGAAGACATTGAAGTAACTTTACAAGAGCAACCATAACTTGATAAAACTTGTTTTTGGGGACGGAGGAAAAAAACAACTTTTTTCGAATTAATCACTTTTTGTTCACACAATGTTCAAATTTCACCTGTATAATATAGCCATAGTTGATAAACAAGTTACTCCATTATCAACTATATATAAGTAAAACATCCCCTTTTATTTTCAAAAGCAACTGTTTAAACAGTTGCTTTTTTATTGCGACATAGAAGAGAAAAAACTTGTTTTTAGGGACGGAGGAAAAAAACAAGAAAGATAAATAAACTATCATAAGCACAAAAAAAGAAACAGAGAATTTCTGTTTCTTTTTTATTCAAGATGGTTTCATTGTTTCATTTCTGTAGCAATGGAAACATCTAATTATTTTAACTAAGCAAGTTCTACAACTGCTCCTACTTCTGTAAATTTAGCTTTTAATTCTTCAGCTTCTTCTTTCTTTACATTTTCTTTAACTGTTTTTGGAGCTCCGTCAACTAAGTCTTTAGCTTCTTTTAATCCTAATCCTGTTGCATCTCTAACTACTTTGATAACTTGGATTTTGTTTGCTCCAGCTTCTTTTAATACTACGTTAAATTCTGTTTTCTCTTCAGCTGCTCCTGCTGCTCCACCAGCTGCTGGTGCTGCAACTGCTGCTGCAGATACTCCATATTTTTCTTCTATTCCTTTTACTAATTCTGATAATTCAACAACTGTTAAGCTGTCGATTGTTTCTAATAATTCATCTATTTTTGCCATTTTAAAATTCCTCCTCAAATTTAATTTTTATTTGCAAACTTGGCTGTTTGCTATTTTTAATTAATTATTATGCATTTTCTTTTTGCATTCTAACTGCATCCAATGTAGCAGCAAGTTTTGTAATATTTCCAAGTAATGCTCCAGCAAGTTTTGCAAGAAGTTCTTGTCTTGATGGTAATTTTGCTAAAGTGATTATCTCTTCTGCTGTCATAACTTTACCTTCGATAATTCCTCCTTTTATTTTGTAAAAGTCATTACTTTTTGCAAAGTTATATATTGCTTTAGCAGGTGCTAAATAATCTTCTTTACTTGTAATTAATGCTGTTGGTCCTTCTAATAATTCGTCTAGACCATTTTCACCATTTGCATTTAATGCTCTTTTGATTATGTTGTTTTTAATAACTCTGTATTCACCATTTGCTTCTCTTACATCGTTTCTTAATTTAGTAACATCTTCAACAGATATTCCTCTATAATCTACTAATAGGATTAAATTAGATTCTTTTAATTCTGCTGCTAAATTATTAACTACTTCTTCTTTTTGTTTTAGTATTTTTTCACTAGCCAATTTATTTCACCTCTTTCTATAAATGATATATAAATAAAAAATCTGTATATATAGCCATAGGCATATACATACAGATTTACTCCGCACTATAATATGCCTAGGTAAGACTTATTTTTTTGCTTACTGTCTTTGGCTATTTATTTTTTATTACTTTTGATCAATATACATACTTGGTCCCATTGTTGTAGATATAGCTACACTTCTTATATATTGTCCTTTAGCTGCTGCTGGTTTTGCTTTTATAATAGCATTCATAACAGTTTCATAGTTTTCTAATAATTTATCTGTACCAAATGAAACTTTACCAAATCCTAAATGGATAATATTTGTTTTATCTAGTCTATATTCTACTTTACCAGATTTAATATCATTTATTGCTTTTGTAACATCCATTGTTACTGTTCCTGATTTTGGGTTAGGCATTAAACCTTTTGGTCCTAATACTTTACCTAATCTTCCTACAACACCCATCATGTCTGGTGTTGCAACTATTACATCATAGTCAAACCAATTTTCTTTTTCAATTTTTGGTATTAATTCTTCTGCTCCAACAAAATCTGCTCCTGCATTTTTAGCTTCTTCAGCTTTTGGTCCTTTAGCAAAAACTAATACTCTTAGTGTTTTACCTGTACCATTTGGAAGTACTGTTGTACCTCTTACTTGTTGGTCAGCTTGTTTTGAATCAACACCTAATTTAACATGTAATTCAACTGTTTCGTCAAATTTTGGTTTTGGCATTTTTTGAATTAAATCTAATGCATCTTTTGCACTATAAAGTTTTGTCTTGTCAACAAGCTTTTCAGCTTCTTGATATCTCTTTCCTTTTTTCATTCTTTACCTCCTTTGGTTCAAACGAGCAAAATAACTCTCCCAATTATTTTTATTATTCTTCTACTACAACACCCATAGATCTTGCAGTTCCTGCTACCATACTCATTGCTGCCTCTAATGATGCTGCATTTAAGTCTGGCATTTTTTGTTTAGCTATTTCTTCAACTTGTGCTTTAGATAATTTAGCTACTTTTTCTCTGTTAGGTTTTCCTGAAGCTTTTTCTATTTTAGCAGCTTTTTTAATTAAAACAGCCATTGGTGGCTCTTTTGTAATGAATTCAAATGATTTGTCTTTGTAAACAGTAATTACAACTGGAACAATCATTCCATTAAGGTTTGCTGTTCTATCATTAAATTCTTTTACAAATTGCATAATGTTTACACCACTAGCACCTAAAGCTGGTCCTACTGGTGGAGCTGGTGAAGCCTTGCCTGCAGGTATTTGTAATTTTATAACATTACCTATTTCTTTCTCTGCCATGCTATTCGCACCTCCTTTAACGTTAAATATGTATATTAATCTAAAAATAGATTATTAGCTTATTTTTTGAACTTGTGAGAAATCTAGTTCTACTGGAGTTTCTCTTCCAAACATTGATACTAGTACTTTTACTTTATGCTTTTCTTTACTAATCTCTGTTACAGTTCCAATGAAATCTTTTAATGGTCCATCTAATACCTTTACAGAATCATTTACATCATAATCCACATTTACTTCTGGCACTTCAAATCCCATTGCTCTAATTTCATCTTCTGTAAGCGGAATTGGGTCAGTACCAGAGCCAACAAATCCTGTAACACCTCTAGTATTTCTTACTATATACCAAGTTTTTTCAGTTACAATCATTTTTATTAGAACATAACCTGGAAAAACCTTTTTCAAATTAGTCTTTCTTTTTCCATCTTTAATTTCTATTTGCTCTTCCATAGGAACAATTATATTAAAGAAGTAGTCCTCTAATTCTCTGTTTTTTATTGTTTTTTCAAGGTCAGTCTTTACTTTATTTTCATAACCTGAATATGTGTGTATAACATACCATCTTGGCACTAATTCTTTATCATCTTGAGACATACTTTAGCCTCCTTTATTCTTCTACACTATTAGCATCTTCAGATACTGCATTTTCTGTTTCATTTTCAGACACTTCATTTGTAACTACAGTGTTAGTGTCTGCAGTATTTGTATCTGTATTATCTACACTGTTACTCTCTATTGTGTTAGTTGTACCAACCATTTCTTTTAGTTTTTCAATACCATATGTATTCATACTTTCGAAAGCTAAGTCTAACACAAATACAATAGCAGCTGTTATAAGTACAACTGTTATTACTGCAACAGTATTATTTAATAATTGCTTTGGTGTTGGCCAAATTACTCTTTTTAATTCTGCCTTAAAATCTTTCATAAAATGTCTTTTATTTTTCTTATCTTGTTTTTTACTCTCTTGCTTTTTTACATCTTGTTTCTTTACGTCTTGCTTTTTATTTGCATCTTTAGGCATTACTTATTCCCCCTTAAAGGTTTACAATACTATTTTGTTTCTTTATGTGTAGTACGTTTTTTGCAATACTTACAATATTTAACAACTTCAAGTCTTTCAGTATTGTTTTTCTTATTTTTTTCTGTCATGTAATTTCTTCTCTTACATTCTGTACATTCCAAAGTTATTGGTTCTCTTGCTCCTTTTGCAGCCATTTTATACACCTCCAGATTTATTATGCTTATATTTACTATTTTTATAAGACTTTTATAAGCGTATGCATTCACATACGCTTAATTATTTTACCATGTTTTTCATGTATTGTCAACTGTTAATGGCTATTTTCTCACAATTTTTCACTTATTCCTTAACCACTCAACAGCTCTATCTCCTATAGTCGCTCCCCATGGTGCTCCTTCTATGCTGCCAGGCGTGTTATCTATTTGTATGCTTGTTAAATTTGATGCATATGCAAATTTTGTTTTGCATTTTGTACTTTTTCCTTTTGTTTTTATCAAATTTAAAGTTTCTATATTTTGGTTATTTATTAAAGTTCAAAGTTGATCTTTAATAAACACAAAAAATTATATACTTTTAGTAAGTTTTTTTCAAGCCCTCTAGTTAATTTGTAATATTTTTTTAATATTTCTGTAACACATTTGTAATATTTACGTAAAACAAGGTGGCAGATTAAAAACTGTCACCTTGTTTCTCTAACTTACTATTTATCTATCTTTCTTCGCCATCATTTCTATTATTCTTATAATTTGCATTTTTCTTTCTATAATGTTTACCTTTTAAGTTTGTTCCCTTTACAGCAAAATGTCTTCCTTGCGTTTTAAATACTATGTTTCTAGCTCGCTTATTTGTTGCTGTTTGTTGTTTGCTATTAGCTTTCGAATCATCTAATTTTAAACGTTTACTATGAAAATGCTTCTCATCATTTAGAGCTTTATTATCGCGTTGTTTTAAATTAATTTTGCTTGTAGGCATATTTATCGCTGCAGATACTTCTGTGTCATCATAAACCAAAACATAATTATCACTTAATCTATATGTATATCCTGTATCGGTAATGTTTTCTGAATGAACAGTATCGTTTTCATCAGTTTTACTTTGCTTGCAAACTGCACCAACATATCCTCCACAATTTGCTTTATCTATGTTGTCCTTATCCAATAATCCTTCCAAAATTGCATATTTAAGTTCTTCATTGTTTTCTAAATCATGCAAATTAAATTTTGAATAAATAAAATCCGTATCAAATTTTCCAGACATTTTTTCTCTTTCTTGTGATACTTTAAATAATGTCAAATAGTCATACCATACTTTTATACTTCTCTGATAATCTAGTGTTCCTACTGGAGTAATAAAAACCATTCTACCATCTCTTGTGACAAATGTTTTAGTAAAAGAATTATTTAAATGAAGTGTTAATTTTTCATTTGGCAAATATGTATTAGGTTTAAATGCAACTGCTTTTGTGCTATACAAATCTGACATATCATATTTTGTTCTTTCATTTCCCATTAATGCTCTTCTATATTTTTGTAAGAATTCTTTACTATTTATTCCACTATATTTTATTTCATCCATGACACCAGGAAGCTTTAGCAATCTATCAAATCTATCTACAACTCTTAGCATTTTATCATATGTTTCTGGTGATACTGTGTTCTTACCTCTTTCTATAAAATTTATGAGTTGCTCTTTCAACACCGCTGCTTTTTCGAAATCTAAAGTTTTTCTTCTTCCTAAATATGTTGTTAATAACAAATTAAGTAATGATTCTATTTTTTTCTTATCTACCTGTCCATTGCTACCATTTTCCTTAGTTTTTATATCCATAAAATACACCATCCTATTTTTATTTTTGATTAAATTAAAATAAGTCAAATTATAAGTTTAAATAAAAAATTAAAGATATCTTAGCATTTAATTTATTTTAGTTTAATTAATTTTATTAGGTAGAAATTTTGCTCGTCATTATATTATACCATAAGTTAACATAAGTGTCAAATAATGTATTAATATCATATTTTTAGGCATAAAAAAACTGGCGACAACCTATTTTCTCAGCAGGGTAACCCACAAATATCTTCGGCACATTGGAGCTTGACTTCTGTGTTCGGTATGGGAACAGGTATTTCCTCC
>CAJFHE010000029.1 GCA_904378095.1 uncultured Clostridia bacterium
TAAGTTTAAATATGAAGATGCATATAAACTAGCAATGGATTATTTAAAAACTGTAAAGATGGGAGGAAATATAGATGCCTAGACAAAGTAAATTTAAAGATAAAGAAACAGAAGGTATAAAAAAATTGTATAATGCTGCACTTTATATTAGATTATCTGTTGAAGATGGAGATAAAGAAGAAAGTAATAGTATTACAAATCAAAGACTATTATTAACCGAATTTTTAAAAGAAAATTCTGACATTGAATTATATGATTATTATATAGATGATGGTTTTTCTGGAACAGATTTCTCAAGACCTGGTTTTGAAAGACTATTAGAAGACTTATATTCAAAGAAGTTTAATACAGTAATAGTAAAAGATTTATCTCGTTTAGGAAGAAATTATATAGAAGTGGGAAATTATATTGAAAAAGTATTTCCTCTATTTAATATAAGATTTATAGCCATAAATGACCAAATTGATAGTATAAAAAATCCAGAGTCAATTAATAGTGTTATAGTACCATTTAAAAATCTAATAAATGATGAATATTGTAGAGATATATCAAACAAAGTAAAAGCAGTTTTAAATGTTAAAATGAAAAAAGGGGAATATGTTGGCGCTTATGCTCCTTATGGATATTTGAAAGATCCAAATGATATACATCATCTAATAATCGATGAAGATGCAGCAAAAGTTGTTAAGATGATATATGAATTAACTCTAAAAGGATATGGAAGGACAGCAATATCAAAGAAACTTAATGAATTAGGAATATTAAATCCAACAGGTCATAGAGCAGAAGAATTAAAAATGAGAATAACTGTTGCAGAAGATAAAAAGAATATAAAATATTCGTGGTGTTCAACAACAGTAAGGCAAATATTAAAGAGTCAAGTATATTGTGGAGATACCATACAACATAAAGGGAAGCTAATAAGTTATAAGATACATAAAAGAGTATCATTACCAGAGGAAGAATGGATTGTAGTAGAAAATACTCACGAACCAATTATAGATAGAGATACATTTGATAAAGTGCAAAAAGCAATATTAGAAAGAGATACTAAAATGAATATAGATGGAAAAATATCTATATTTGCAGGACATATAAAATGTGCAGATTGTGAAAGAGCAATGAGTAAAAAAACAGCAGGTAAATATAAAGGAGAAGAAAGAAATTATTATTATTATATGTGTTCTACATACATGAGGTCAGGTGGAACAAAATGTACTAAACATACTATTAAGAATAATGAGATAGAAAAAGCCGTATTAGAAAGTATAAAAATTCAAATTGCTTTGGTATCTGATCTTAGAAGAATTAAAAATGATATTGATAATAGTAATTTCATAGATAATGAAAAGCATTTAATACAAGAAAATATAGAAAAATGTGAAGAAAAAATAGAAATTAAAAGAAAATTAAGAAAAGAGTGTTACGAGGATTGGAAATTAGGCAAAATAACTGAAGAAGAATATAATGAATACACTAATGAATATAGTAGCAATATAAGGAAAATAGAAGACAATATTGATAACTATTATAGAGCATTAAAAGATTTAGAACAAGCGAGTGCTGAAAGTGAATGGATGGAGTATTTTATAAAATATAAGAACATAAATTGTTTGTCCAGAGAGCTTATAGATAATTTAATAGACAATATTTATATATATGAAGGAAATAAAATAAGAATTAAGTTTAAATATGAAGATGAATACAACTATTTATTAGATTTTATAAAGAGAAGAAAAAGCATAATAGCATAGAGAGAGTATAATCTCTCTTTTTTTAAAAGATTTTATAGTAAAATTATATATATTATGATATAATTTTGATTAGTTATAGGGGGAAAGTATATATTTTTACCACAAAAATGAGCAACCTCTTATAACGGTGGGAAAATATTGATTTTTTAGATACTTACAAAACAGCAACTTTGGCGAATTGAAATAGACTTCAAAAGCGTTATTATCAAGCATTTAAACCAGTAGTGACAGGGTACACAATTATGTGTGGTTAAATAGGAAGAGTTGCGAGGAGGTTAAATAGGAAGAGTTGCGAGGAGGATAGATATAGTAAGCAGATAAAGAAGGATAAAAAGAATATATAAGGAGGTTAATTAAATATGAATAAGATTATTCCAGAAAAATTAAAAATAGGTGATGAAATAAGAATAATTGCACCTTCAAGAAGCATGAAAATTTTAGGAGAAGATGTAATCAAAATTGCTAAAGAACGATTAGAAAATATGGGATATAAAGTCTCATTCGGAAAAAATGTTATGAATTCAATTAACGAAGATTTTTGCTGTGGAAGTATATCAGATAGAGTAGAAGATATCCAAGCTGCTTTTAGAGATAAAAATGTTAAAGCAATTTTAACAGTAATAGGCGGTTATAATATAAATCAATTGTTAGATTATATAGACTTTGAACTAATAAAAGAAAACCCTAAAATATTTTGCGGTTTTTCAGACATAACAGCTTTAAGCAATGCAATTTATTCAAAAACAGGACTAGTTACATATTATGGACCTCATTTTTCTAGCTTCGGTATGATGCATGGATTTGATTATACATTGAAGTATTTTAAAGGAATGTTAACAGAATCTAAAGAAGTAATGATAGAAAGTTCAAATGAATGGAGCGACGATTCATGGTATAAAGATCAAGAGAATAGAGAATTTATAAAAAATGATGGAATGAAAGTAATAAATCATGGAAAATCAGAAGGCAAAATAATAGGAGGAAATTTATGTACATTAAATTTATTGCAAGGAACTGAATACATGCCTAATGAAGACAATATAATTCTTTTCTTAGAGGATGATGACATTGTAAAAAACGAATTTGTTAGAGAATTTGATAGAGATTTGCAATCCTTAATACATTCTATGAGAGGAAAAAATATAAAAGGACTTGTGATAGGAAGAGCTGAGAAAGAAGCAAACATGACAGAAAATAAGTGGATGGAAATCATTGAAACAAAAAAAGAATTAAAAAATATACCTGTTATTATAAATGCAAACTTTGGACATACAACTCCTATTTTTACTTTCCCAATTGGAGGTTATGCAAGTATTGATACAGCAAATAATATCAAGATAAAAATACATGATTAAACAAATTTTATCTAGTAACAATTAAGAGAAAGGAAATGTTAGAGCGATTGGAAAATAATTTAATGGAAGATAATAAAATTATAATTTATACTACAGAAGATGGACAAGTTGATATTGAAGTAAGACTAGAAGATGAAAATGTGTGGCTCACCCAAAATTCAATGGCCGAACTATTTGATACAACAAAACAGAATATAAGTTTACATATAAAAAATATATTTGAAGAAAAAGAGTTAAATGAAAATTTAGTTGTCAAGGAAAACTTGACAACTGCAAAAGATGGAAAAAAGTATAAAACAAAATTTTATAACTTAGATTTGATTATATCAGTAGGATATCGTGTGAAATCTGTTCGTGGTACTCAATTTCGAATATGGGCAAATAAATTAATAAAAGAATATCTAATTAAAGGATATAATTTAAATGTTAAGAGATTTAAAAATAATGGTGGAGGAAGCTATTTTGAAGAAGTATTAGAGAAGATAAGAGATATACGTTCTTCTGAAAAAGTTTTTTGGAGAAAAATTTTAGATATTTATGCAACAAGCGTAGATTATGATGCAAAAGATGAAAAAACAAAAGAATTTTTCAAAACAGTTCAAAATAAAATGCATTATGCTGTTCATGGAAATACAGCAGCAGAAGTTATATTTAATAGAGTAGATAGCACGAAGGAAAATATAGGATTAACAAACTTTAAAGGAACTATCCCTACAAAATCAGAAACAGAAATTGCAAAGAATTATTTATCAGAGAAAGAATTAGATATGTTAAACAGAATGGTATCTGCATATTTAGATGTAGCAGAAATTAATGCACTTAATATGCATACTATGACAATGAAAGACTGGATAAAAGAGTTAGATGGATTTTTAACAATGACTCATAAAGATATTTTAAATGGAACTGGAAGTATTTCACATGAAAAAGCATTAGAAAAAGCACATCAGGAATATGATAAATACATGAGAACTCATTTAACTCAAGCAGAAAAAGATTATCTGGAGATTATGGGAGAAGATATAAAGAAATTAAATTAATAATAGGAAGGTATATATTTTTACCACAAAAATGAGTAATTTCTTATAGCTGTAAGGAAATGTTAATTATTTAGATACCTACAAAATAACTACTTTGACGAATTGAAATAGGCACTAAAAACTTTATTATCAAGCATTTAGACCAGTAGTGACAGGGTACACAATTATGTGTGGTTAAATAGGGAGAATTGCGAGGAAGATAGATATCAAAAGAAAATTGAGAAAGATAAGGAGAAGGCAAATGTCTAAATTAGTTTTAATTGATGGAAATAGTATTTTAAATAGAGCGTTTTATGGAATCATGGGAAATAAAATGCTTACTACTCCAGATGGAAAATATACAAATGCAGTATATGGATTTTTAGCTATTATGTTTAAAGCAATGGATGATATAAAACCAGACTATATGGCTGTAGCATTTGATTTAAAGGCTCCAACTGCAAGGCATAAAATGTATGAGGGCTATAAAGCAACTAGAAAAGGAATGCCAAATGAACTTGCCGAGCAAATGCCTATTGTAAAAGAAATATTAGAATTAATGCATATAACGGTAATTGAAAAAGAAGGGTATGAAGCAGATGACATACTAGGAACTCTTGCAAAAGAAGGAGAAAAAGCAGGTTTAGAGGTAACAATTGTATCAGGAGATAGAGATACATTTCAACTTGCAAGTAAGAAAATTTCTATAAGAATTCCGCATACTAAAGTTGGAAAAACAGAAATTGATACTTTTGGAGAAAAAGAAATAAAGGAAAAATATGGAGTTAAGCCAAAACAATTAATAGAAGTAAAAGGACTTATGGGAGATACTTCTGACAACATACCAGGAGTACCAGGTGTTGGCGAAAAAACTGCTCTAGAGCTTGTAAAAACATATAAATCTATGGATAAACTATATGAAGCAATTGAGAATAATACAGACACATTAAAAGAAAAATTAAAAGAAAAGCTCGTAGAAAATAAAGATTTAGCAATATTATCAAGAACTCTTGGAACTATAAATATAGAAGTTCCACTAGAAGAAAAAGTTGAAGATTTAAAACTAAAGGAATGGGACAACGAAAAAGTTTTTGAAAAATTTAAAGAGCTTAATTTTAATAGATTTATAGACAGGTTTAATTTAAAAACCGAGCAAAAAGAAAAAGATTTATCTGATTTAGTAAAAATAGAAGAAATTGATTTACAAAAATTTCAAGATTTAGTAAAGAAAATAAAGAGCAAAAAAGAATTAATTTATATTTTGAAAAAAGTTGACACTATTAACAGCACAAAAATAATAAAGAAAGATATTGGTGGAATTAGCATATACATTGAGGAAGATAATACATCATATTATATAAAGATGGATGATAATATTTTTACTCAACAGTGTAAAGGCATTTTTGAAAGCTCAAATATTAAAAAATACGGATATAATTTGGCTGAGGATTATGTAATGCTTAAAGAATTGGGCATTAATATGAATAATATATATTATGATGTAAAAATTGCGGCTTATGATTTAAATCCTACTAGCAGTAATTTGTCTATGGAAAATGTAGCAACTCAATATCTAAATATTGATACAGAAGAATATATTGGCAAATACAAAGAAGAGAAAAAGCAAGCAAAGCAATTGAATTTATTTCAAGTAGAAGAAGAAAATAAAAATAGCAAATTTATATATGGATTTGATGCATATTTAATCCAGCATATTGCAACTAAAACTTTAGAAGAATTAAAAAATACAAATTCTATGAAACTATTTAAAAATATAGAAATGCCATTAGTAACCGTATTGGGAGAAATGCAAATTAATGGAATGTATGTAGATAAAGATGAATTGACAGAGTTTGGAGATGAGCTTAAAAGTCAAATAGAAAATCTAAAACAAGAAATATATGAGTTATGTGGTGAAGAATTTAACATAAATTCAACACAACAACTAGGAGTAATTTTATTTGAAAAATTGGGATTGACGGTGTATAAAAAAACAAAAAAAGGTTACTCAACAGATGTAGATATACTAGAAAAATTAAAACCGGAGCATCCGGTTATAGAAAAAATACTAGAATATAGAAGTTTGATGAAGTTAAATTCTACTTATGTAGAAGGACTAATACCATATATTAATGAAAAAACTAATAGGATTCATTCATATTTCCATCAAACAATTACTGCAACAGGCAGAATAAGCAGTACAGAGCCAAATTTGCAAAATATACCAACTAGATATGAGCTTGGTAAAACTTTAAGAAAAGTATTTAAACCAGAATCCGGAAATATATTTGTGGATGCAGATTATTCCCAAATAGAATTAAGGGTGCTTGCACATATCTCTGGAGATAGAGCAATGTTAAATGCTTTTAGAGACGGTGAAGACATACACAAGCAGGCTGCATCTAAAGTTTTTGACATTCCAGTAGAAGAAGTTACAAAAGAGCAAAGAACGGCTGCCAAAGCAGTAAACTTTGGAATCGTGTATGGAATAAGTGACTTTGGGTTAGCAGAGCAATTAGGAATAAGTAGAAAACATGCAAAAAGCTATATAGAGCAATACTTGGAAAAATATAGTGGAATAAAGAAATTTATGGATACAGTCGTTGATAATGCAAAAGAAAAAGGATATGTTGAAACTTTATTTCATAGAAGAAGATATATTCCAGAGCTTAATTCTAACAACTACATGGTAAGACAATTTGGCTCCAGAGCAGCGATGAATACACCAATACAAGGAACAGCAGCAGACATTATGAAAATAGCAATGATTAATGTATATAATAGATTAAAAAATGAAAATTTAGAAGCAAAAATTGTTTTACAAGTACATGACGAGCTTATAATAGAATGTAAGAAAGAAATTGCAGGTGATGTAAAAAAATTATTACAAGAGGAAATGGAAAATGCGACAGAGTTAAAAGTTCCACTTGAGGTGGAGGTTAGTGAGGCTGAGAACTGGTACGAGGCCAAGTAGACAATAAAATAAAGGAGCAAATCAAATGACAAAAAAGACAGTTATTTTTTTACTAGTTATAATACTGCTGTTGACAGTGGGGTTTGTTTTATTTAAGATAATTAGAGTACAAGATATAATTCTAAAAAATATATATCCAACAAAATATTCAGAATATGTTGAAAAATATTCTGAGGCAAATGGAATAGACAAATATTTAGTATATGCAATTATAAAAGCGGAAAGTAATTTTAATCCGGATGTTACATCTAGCAGCGATGCAAGAGGATTAATGCAGCTTATGGAAGAGACGGCAATAGAGAGGTCAAATATAATAGATAATGATACTGTTGAAACACATGATTTATATGATCCAGAAACTAATATTAAACTTGGAACTTCATATTTTGCATATCTACTAGGTCTATATGACGATAACATTGTGCTAGCACTTACTGCATATAATGCAGGACTTGGAAATGTTGAGCAATGGATAAAAGATGGAATAATTAAGTCTGATGGCTCGGACATTGAAAACATACCATATACAGAAACAAGTAACTATGTTAGAAAAATCTTACGAGACTATCAAATGTATTTAAAAATTTATAGCTAAAAATATTACAATCATATTACAGAAATATTACATTTACGTAACATTATTGAATTTTTATTATACTTAGAATATAATAGGTGTAGAAAATTAAGCTTGGCAAAAGAATAAACCTTGAAAAGAGGGGGAGAAACATGAGCGTAGAAACCTTTGCAGATTATATTCTGTCTGAAAAAGATTGGGTAAAGAAAATGGAAATAGTATATTATTTGCAAAAAAGAACAGGAATATTTTATGATAATTCTGTTGTGTTTAAAACATTGCTTACCAAACTATTTATAGATAGAGCTGACTTAGGGATTGATAAGAATGAGGTTTTAACAGCAAGTCTTTTGTGGAGTTGTAAAAAGGAATTAACTTCAGATGACTTATCTAAAATCCATTCATTTGCCAAAGAAGGAGCAGAATATTTATCTACTTTAGGATTTAGCGATAGATTTTGTAGAATTTGTGAAGGGGTTAATAGATATAGTGGTTTAGAGCCACGAGAGAAAGAAAGCGATATATTAGAGCTTACAGACCAATTTGGAGGTATGCTACTTAGTAGACCAGAAAGAATTGCTTTTAAACCAGACGAGGCACTTGTACTACTTGAATATAGAAATCTTAGGGATAAAGACAATAGATATTTAGAGCAATTCAAAGATTTTGTAAGTTACATGCAAGAAGTAAGAGTTTAGTTGGACATGCAGTACTGGATAAAAATTAAGAAACTGAGGAAGGATTGATATTATGAGTGGATTGAAATCAGTGTTGGAAAAATCTTCAGAAAATATTGATGGACAGAATACTATAAGAGCTATAAATATCGCAAAGACTGTTGATGACAGAGTTAGAGAGTATGAAATAGCACAAGAAGAAGAAAAATTAAAAGGAAAGAAACCTGAGCCAAGTCTTCAAGAAATCTTGTATGGTGTTATGAAGGATATGGGACAGATTTCTGATAACAATATAGCAAATAAAGTGAAAGAAAATGACAAAGGACAGCCTAATAGATTAGAAGAGGAAAAGAATGAAGATGAGCAAGAAAGATAATATATAATTTAACAAAAGATTGGAGGGAGTATAAAATAGAAACCAGACCAGTCTTTTGTTTTGGAAAAAAGGAGTAAAAAAATGAACGAAATATTTGCAGATTTACATGTACACATAGGTAGAAGCGAAAACGGTAAACCAATTAAAATAACAGCAGCGCGCTCTTTAAATTTTGCAAACATTGCAAAAGAATGTGCTGACAGAAAAGGAATTAATGTAGTAGGAATTATAGACTCGGCATCACCATATGTAATAGAAGATATAGAGAATTTCTTAAAAACAGGAGAGGCATACGAGATAGAAGATGGTGGAATTATATACAAAGATAAAGTTTGCATTATTCTAGGAAGCGAAATAGAGACAGCGGAAATAAATGATGAGGGAAAGACGGGAAGTGCGCATAACCTTTGCTATTTTCCTACTTTAAAAGATATTAAAGGATTTTCTAAAGAAATGGAAAATCATATCCATAATATGACATTAAGCTCGCAAAGAGCAGATATATCAGCATATAAATTAATTGACATTGTAGAAAAGTACAATGGTGTACTAATTCCAGCACATGCTTTTACACCACATAAGAGCTTTTATGGAAATTGCACAGATAGATTAAGCAAAATATTTAAAGAAAAATTTGATAAAATATTTGCTATAGAATTGGGATTAAGCTCAGATACATATTTAGCTGATGAAATATCAGAGCTTGAAACACGCACATTCTTAACTAATTCAGACGCACATTCTCTACCTAAAATAGCAAGAGAATATAATAAAATGTTGTTAGATGGAATAAGCTTTAAAGAAGTATTAAAAGCATTAAAGAATGAGGACGGAAGAAAGATTTTAGCAAACTACGGGTTAGACCCAAAACTTGGAAAATATCATAGAACATTTTGCGAGAAATGTGGTAAGCCAATAGAAGGTAAACCACCAGTTACTCATTGCCCAGATTGTGACAGTAGTAAAATTACAATGGGAGTTTTAGATAGAATAGAAATAATAAAGGATAAAGAAAAAACGAAAAGCCCAAGTTTTAGACCACCATATATTTATCAAATCCCACTTACATTTATGCCTGGACTTGGAGGGAAAACAATAGATAAATTACTAAATACATTCGAAACAGAAATGAATATATTACACAAACTAACTAAAGATGATATAGAAGCAGTAGTTGGAGAAAAAATAGCAAACACTGTGATAGCAGCAAGAGAAGGCAATGTAAAGATACAATCTGGAGGCGGCGGAGTTTATGGTAAACTAACCGCTAGCTAAACTTGCACAAAAAAATAGTTCTAAAAATCATTTTATCGAATAGACATTATGTATAAATATGTTCTGCTAAGGAGAGATAAAATGAGAGAAGTACATAGAAGAAAAAAGACAAATTTTAAAGAGAAAATTTTAAACCACATTTATGAAAACTTGAAATCTTACATAATTGTTATAATTATTTTTATAATAGGAATTGTGGTAGGTGTTATTTTTATTAATAATACAAATGAGAGCCAGTCTACAGAGATACAAGGTTACATAAACAATTTTATAAATTCGTTGAAACAGGATTATCACATAGACAAAGTTGAGTTAATAAAAAATTCTCTTGGAGATAATATAGTTTTGATTGCTAGTATGTGGTTTATTGGCTCAACGGTAATAGGAATTCCAATAGTCTTAGGTATTGTACTATTTAGAGGATTTTGTATAGGTTATACAGCTGCATCAATTATTGGAGTTTTGGGAGCACAAAAAGGTATATTATTTTTATTTACTACAATATTTTTGCAAAACTTAATATTCATACCAGTTATACTATGTATGGCTGTGAGTTGCATAAAGTTATATAAGTCAATTATGAAAGACAAAAGAAGAGAGAATATAAAAATAGAAATAATAAGGCATACATTAATTTCAATTATGTTACTTATACTACTTGTGATTGCTTCATTAATTGAAGTGTACATCTCTACAAATTTACTTATGCTTTGTATAAATTTCTTTTAAAAAATTTAAAAAAAGTATTTACATTTTTCTTGTAATTTGATATAACATATACATGTTTATGTAAATTACAAATAATTAGATATTAATAAAAAGAAGAAGGGGTAATGACAAAAATGGAAAAACAGATTAAACAATTTTTGGATTTTTTACAAAATGAAAAAAGAGTAGCAAATAATACACTACAATCATACAGCAGAGACATTCATCAATATGAGAATTACTTAAGCCAAAATCATATAAACTATGCGAAAGTAGATGTAAAACAAATAAATGAATACTTAAAACATTTACAAACAATTGGCAAAAAAACATCTACAGTATCAAGAAATTTAGCATCAATTAGATCATTTTATCAATATCTAATCAGAGTAAAAAAAGTAAAACGTGACCCAACTGAGAATATTCAATCACCAAAAGTAGAAAAAAGAGTTCCAAGTGTTTTGACATCAGAAGAAGTAGAAAAATTATTAAGTCAGCCAAAAGATGTTGATTTAAAAGGAACTAGGGATAAAGCAATGCTTGAAGTTGCATATGCAACAGGAATGAGAGTTACAGAGATAATCTCTTTAGATATAGAAGATGTTAACATAGAAGAAGGATTTATTTCTTGTAAATCTGCAAATAGACAAAGAAATATACCTCTAGGCTCAATTTCAATAGCCGCATTAAGAGAGTACATAAATGATGCAAGACCTATCATGATAAGAGACGAGAACGAAAAAGCCCTTTTCGTAAATGTAAATGGAAAGAGATTAACTAGACAAGGATTCTGGAAAATAGTTAAATATTATAAAGAGCAAGCACATATTACAAAAGACATTACTCCACATGTTTTAAGACATTCTTTTGCGACACATTTATTACAAAATGGTGCAGATTTAAAAGCAATTCAAACAATGCTTGGACATTCAGATATATCTTCAACACAGGTATATATGCAATTCCAAGATAGTGGATTAAAAGAGATATATAAGAAAACACATCCAAGAGCTTAACAATTTATACAATAAGTAAAACAAGGTAACAGATTTTAATCTGTTACCTTGTTTTGCTAACTGTCAATAATTTTTGAATATTTCACTAAAAAATAACTTTATTTTATTAGCGAATATTTCACCATATGTACAATCTTGAGTTCCGCTCGCCACGGAGG
>CAJFHE010000030.1 GCA_904378095.1 uncultured Clostridia bacterium
TAAATGCTTAGAAATTGACAATGATAGTAACTATGCAAAATTTGTATGTGAACCATTGGAAAGAGGATATGGAATAACAATTGGAAATTCACTAAGAAGGATATTACTATCTTCACTTCCTGGAAGTGCTATTACAAGTGTGAAAATAGATGGGGTTCTACATGAATTTTCTACAATACCAAATGTAGTAGAGGATGTTCCAGAGATTGTTATTAATTTAAAAGGAGTAAGACTTAAACTAGACCAAAACGAAGAAAAAACATTAAGAATTGACTTCAAAGGTCCAGGAGAAGTTAAAGCTGGAGACATAATGACAGATGGAACAGTAGAAATACTAAATCCAGATTTACATATAGCAACAGTTTCAGAAGGTGGCACACTAAAGATGGAACTAACAGCTGATATGGGTAGAGGATATAATAATGCTGAAAAAAATAAAAAACCAGACCAAGCAATAGGAGTACTTCCAATAGATTCAATTTACACACCTGTAAAGAAAGTAAATTATTCTGTTGAAAATACTAGAGTTGGACAAAGAGTTGACTATGACAAACTAACAATAGAATTATGGACAGATGGAAGTTTAAAACCATATGAAGCTTTAAGTTTAGCTGCAAAAGTATTGACCGGACATTTAGAATTATTTATAGATTTATCAGAAACAGCAAAAAATACTCAAGTAATGGTAGAAAAAGAAGAAAACAAAAAAGAAAGAGTATTAGAAATGTCAATTGAAGATTTAGAATTATCTGTAAGGTCATTCAACTGCCTAAAGAGAGCTGGAATATCTACAGTTGAAGACTTAACAAACAAATCAGAAGCTGACATGATGAAAGTTAGAAATTTAGGAAAAAAATCATTGGATGAAGTTACAAACAAACTACATGCATTGGGATTAGATTTTAGAAAAGAAGAAGAATAATCTTTAAGTAAATTATTTAATACATATAAGTATATTTATTCTTAAGTAAGAGGAGGGAAAAGAAAGTGGCAACTAATAGAAAATTAGGTAAGACAACAGATATTAGATTAGCAATGCTTAGAACTCAAGTTACTGATTTGATATTACATGGAAAAATAGAAACAACTGAAGCTAGAGCAAAAGAAGTAAAAGCAATAGCTGATAGTTTAATCTCTTTAGCTGTAAAAGAAAAAGATAACTTTGACACAGTAGAAGTAAAAGTATCTAGAGCAAAATTAGACGCTAAAGGAAATAAAGAAACAGAACTTGTAAAAAGCAAAAATGGCAAAGAATATCTAAGAGTAGTTAGAGAAGAAACTACAGAAAAAAGACAAAAAGATAAGCCATCAAGACTAAATGCAAGAAGAAAAATGATGAAAACATTAAATAAAGTAAAAGATGCAGATGGAAAAAATATAGACTTAACTGCAAAGCTATTTAATGAAATAGCTCCTAAGTATGAAGGAAGAGTTGGAGGATATACACGTATTCTTAAACTTGGACAAAGGAGAGGAGACGCAGCAGAAGTCGTTATATTACAATTAGTATAAGATGAATGAAATAAGGGGGCAACAATTTGTTGCTTCTTTTTTTATCTAATTATAATGTAACTAATGAAACGCTGATGATATGTTCTAATCTGTTAGCATGTTTCACGTATTAAAAAATATAACAAGAACAATATAAATTCTAAATTCATATAATATACTAACAAAAATACTATAAAAAAGAACTAACAAACAGGAGGTTATAATGTCAGAATTTATATTGAATGGAATATTTTGGATACTTGCTCTATACGGTTTGTTTGAAATCATCAAAAATATTATATATATTTGTACATATACAAATTTAAAGTCGGATGGCATATATGTAATTATAGCTGCCAAAAATCAAGAAAATAAAATAGAAGGTTTCCTGAGGACATTCCTTTTTAGAATAATGTATGGAAAAGAAGAATGTGTTAAAGATGTAATTGTAACTGATTTAAATTCAAGTGATGACACAATGAAAATACTTGATAAACTTAGCAAAGATTATGATAATATAAAGGTGACTAATTGGAAAGAATGCAAGGAAGTAATTGATAGCATTAAGGAATCAAACTAATTTATGACTAAATAAAATAGTAATCAAATAAGTAAATAAAACGATTTTCAGTTGTAAAACATAAACTAAAATGATATAATCTAAATCAAAAAATAACAACGACGAAAAGAAGGTACTAAAGTTGGAATTAGAAGGCGAAGTTATAGAAATAATATATAAAAATGAAACAAACAGCTATTGTATAGCTGTGTTGCAACTAGACAAAAATAGTATGAAGTCAAAAAACAAGCAATCTGAGCAAATAAGTATGCTTTCTATAGATGAAGAAGAAATAGATAAATTAAATAGTGAAACGACAATAGTAGGGTATTTACCTTTTGTAAATGTGGGAGATACCCTTAAAGTCACTGGAAATTTTGTGGAGCACCCTGAATATGGCAAGCAGTTTAAAATAAATGTTTTTGAAAAGAAGATGCCACAAACCACAAAGGCATTGGAGAGGTATTTAGCAAATTGCGGAATAAAAGGTGTTGGACCTGCAACAGCAAAAAATATTGTAACTATGTTTGGTGAAGATACATTGAATGTATTTAAATTTGAGCCGGAGAAACTTGCACGAGTAAAAGGAATTAGCAAAGATAAAGCACTAGAAATTGCTACAACATTTATTGAAAATTGGGAAGTTTGGCAACTAGTTGGATTTTTGGACAAGTTTGGAATTGGACCACAGAGTGCTGAGCAAATACATAAGAAGCTCGGAGTAAACGCAATAGAGCAAATTGAAGCAAACCCATATATATTAATTGATTTGGTGGCAAAAGTTAATTTTGAACAGATTGACAAAATGGCGCTAGACCTTGGTATTGAGTACAATAATGAAAAACGTATAAGAAGCGGAATTAAGCATGCTTTAATTCTTATGACATATAACGGACATTGCTGTACAAGGTACGAAAATTTAGTTGAATTTGTAAAAAAACTCTTAAAAGTTAGTGAAAACGAAATTGAAGACACATTGATAAATATGAAGGCGAAAGAAGACATTGTTCTTGAAGAAAGAGATGGCTCCGAATGGGTATACTTGTATGATTATTATAAGGTAGAAGAAGAAATTGCAAGAAGATTGATTGATTTAGATAATTATTCTAATATAAAGAAAATTGATAAATTTGACAAAGAATTACAATTATTTGAAAAGAAATCTAGTATAGAGTTGTCAGAAAAGCAGATTGAAGCAATTAAAGCAATAAATGAGAATAATGTTTGTGTTATAACTGGTGGACCGGGTACTGGTAAAACGACTATTATAAAAACAATTATAGATATATTTAAACATAATGAGATGAAACCAGTACTTTGTGCGCCAACTGGGCGAGCTGCTAAGAAGATGACAGAGACAACGGACGAAGAAGCTAAAACTTTGCATAGGCTTTTAGAAATCGGTAAAATTTCTGATGAGAATCAATATAATACAGATATTTCTGTAGCGCCAATAGATGGAGACATTGTAATTGTAGATGAGATGTCCATGGTGGATTTATTTTTAATGAACTATTTATGCAAAGCATTGTACAAAGGCACAAAGCTTGTACTTGTCGGAGATGTGGACCAGCTTCCTTCAGTAGGACCAGGCAATGTTTTAAAAGATATTATTGAATCTGGAAGAATCACTACAATTACGTTAAATAAAATTTTTAGACAAGCTGCTAGAAGCAAGATAATAGTTAATTCCCACAGAGTAAATGAAGGCAGAGGCTTTATAACAAAACAAGAAATAGAAGATGGTGCAAGCTTAGAAGAATATACGAATAAAGAAAGCAAAGATAACATCGAAAATGTTAAAAAAGATAATGAAAAACAAAGCGATACTAAAAACAATAATAAAGGAACTAAAGAATATAATGAAAATAATACATTTTTAGATGACTTTTTTTATGTTGATGAAAGAAACAAAGAAAAAATATTATATAATATAATAACACTTAGTGGCGAGAGGCTAAAAAACTACGGTAATTATGACTTCTTGAAAAACATACAAGTTATAACACCAACCAAAAAAGGAGAGCTAGGAACAAAAGAACTAAACAAAATCTTACAGCAAACAGTTAATCCTTCATCAGAAACAAAGAGTGAAAAGAAATATGGAGACAGCATTTTTAGAGAAGGCGACAGAATAATGCAAATAAAGAATAACTATGATATTTATTGGGAGAAAAAAGAGCCACATTTCGAAAGTGGAAGTGGAGTATTTAATGGAGAATTTGGAAATATAAGCTTAATAGATGACTTTAACAAACAAGTAAAAATAAGATTTGATGATGATAAAGAAGTATGGTATCAGTATAACGAATTAGAGCAAATAGAGCATGCATATGCAATAACAGTACATAAAGCACAAGGTAGTGAATTTGATGTGGTAATAATGCCAATATCACAAACAGCACCAATGCTACTTACAAGAAATTTGCTATATACAGGAATGACAAGAGCAAGAAAGTTATTGATAATAATCGGAAACAAAAATATAATAGATTTTATGATAAACAATGCAGACAATAAGCTACGCAACACAGGTTTGGCATATAAATTAAAGAACTAGTGGAACAAGGGGACGGTTCCATTGTTCCAAAAATGGAACGAGGGGCCAGACCTACTTTGAGTAAAGTGGACAGGAGGGACACTCCTAAACGTTCAAGAAAATGGACAAAAGGGACAGACCTAAAAAACATTGTTTTTTGCTTCGTCTCAAAAAACAACAAAAAAATTCGGGGGCAAATTAAGGAGGCATGATTATGTGCTTTTTAGAAAAGGCACTCGAATTTATTTTTTTACCTAGCTGTGGAGTTTGTGGCAAGCTAGGAGAAGGCTATTTGTGCAACAATTGTGGAAAAGAGCTAGAAAAATATGCAATATGTGCAAAAAGTAGATTTAATGAAAGAAAATTAAATGCTCAAACAGAAATAAAAGAAAGAGTACGAAATAACAAAGGTGAAAAGTCATTTTATAAAGATAAACAAAGAAAGAAAAATAACAAATCAATCTATAAATTTCACATTTTCAGATATGAAGAATTGATAAGAGAGTTAATTATTCAATACAAATTTGATGAAAAATCATATTTGTATAAAACTTTTTGTGAATTTATTGTAAAAAATAAAAAAATTTTGGATTTTATAAAAAATTATGATATAATTGTTCCAGTTCCAATGCATAAAAAAAAGTATAAAACAAGAGGTTATAATCAAAGTGAACTTATTTCAAAAGAATTGGCTCATAGATGTCAACTGATATACTATAATGATATTTTAATTAAAAAAGTTAATAATAAAGTTCAAAGTACTTTAAATAAGAATGAAAGATTAGAAAATGTAAAAAATGTGTATAAATTAGAAAAAACGGGAAAAATAAATAATAAAAAAGTTTTGATTTTTGATGACATATACACAACAGGAGCAACAGTTAAGTCATGTGTACTTGAATTAGAAAAAACTCAAGTGAAAGAAATAGGAATTTTAACATTGGCTAGGGATTAAAGCAAACAAGGAGTGTCCCAAAAGTCCAAAAACTTGAACAAAAAGGAGTGTCCCTTTTGTCCAAGAAAGTCAATGTAGAAAGGAGAAATGAATGGAAGATTTAGTTGAGAGTATATTAGATTATATAAGGTCAGATTACACAGATTATGCAATAATGATTAATGGTGAATGGGGAAGTGGAAAAACTTATTTTTGGAATAATAAAATAAAGCCTAAAATAGAATCAATGCAGCTAAATGGAAGAAGATATACAGCTATTTATATGTCTTTATATGGTATATCAAATTTGGAGGAAATAAGTAAAAAAATATTTATTGAAACAACTCAGCTTATGGATAAGAACCTAAAAAAATATATGGATGCAAGTGACGTAAAAAATATTCCAGAGTATGCAAAAACTGGGTTAGATATGGCTAATTTCTTTGGTGTTACTCAAAATGGAGATAGAATTGATTATGCTCAGTTCTTCTCAACAGATGACAAGGTACTTTGTTTTGATGACTTAGAGAGAGCAAATGTGGACGTTATAGACATCCTTGGATATATAAATAACTTTGTTGAGCATGACCATATAAAAACGATAATTATATGTAATGAAAAAGAATTATCTACAAAACTAAAAAATAGTAACCTAGAGATGAAAACCTTTATTGCAACATATCTATTAGATAAGGAAAACAAACTTAACATAAAGACGGATAAACCTATGGTTGAGAGAATTCGTGACACTATAGAATACGTATTTGACAAAGCAAACGATTATGAAAGAATAAAAGAAAAATTAATAGGTGAAACTTTTGAATATCAGCCAGAATTTAATTATATAATAAATGGACTTTTAATGAGATATGAAAATTGTCCTGATTTAATAAGGTTTTTAAGAGAAAATACAAATCTTATTATATCTACTTTCAATAAAAGTGGCACTAGAAATTTAAGAATTTTGAAACACTCATTAACCAATTTTAAGAAAATTTTTGACCAGGTAAATAAATCATATCCAAATACTAATTATAGAGTATTACAAACGATGCTAATATTTACAATAGCAATTTCTTTTGAAATAAAAGCTGGTAAAATTACAAAAGATAAATTTGTAAATATTAATGATAATGAAGAATATAAGGCAATACTTGTATCATCAAGAGTTTTCATGGATAACAGACAATTTTATATAAAGGAATTTGACAATAATTATTACTATAATTTTAAGGCGGAATATAGATTCTTTAAATTTATTGAGCTTTATGTACGTACACGTATATTTGATATGAAGGTATTTAAAAGAGATATGGAAGCAATTATAAATACTGTAGATACAGATAAGTTACCTGGTTACAAAAGACTTCTTACAGAAGAATATTGGAAAATATCTGACGACCAATTTGCAGGAGTGGTATCAGAAGTACTAGATGACGTAAAAAATGGCAGAATAGAGCTTATAAATGTAGTAAAATTATTTGCATATTTTGCTCATTTTGTAAGAAAAGGACTTATTGATTACGATATGAAAACAATAAAAAGTTTGTTCTTGAATGGAATGAATATATCTTCATTAACCTCTAGTTATTGCTCAAATGTTGAAGAAGAGCTTGCTAGTCTGGCTATAGAAGAAGATAAAACAGAAGATATGGAAGAAATTTTAAAACATTTTAATAATATTAATGCACAACTAAAAGAAAAGATGTATAAAGAAAAAGCAGATGAAATATTTAAGTATATACCAATGAAAATGGAGCAATTTTATGATAAATTTGATAAAGAATGCATGCAAGTTCCAATATTTAGGTATTATGATGTATTTCAGATGTTTCAGAGAATTTCTTGTGCAAGCAATGAAGACATAGTAACAATAAAAGAAAAATTGTTAGATAGAGCAAAAAAATATGGTAAGGAGTTACAAGAAGAACTTCCAAACTTAAAGAAATTAAAGCAAGTTATGGATGACTATATAGATGGAAAAGAGCCAACAATAAAATTAGTTATATTACAAGATTTTGCAGAAGAGCTTGGAAATGTAATTGCTGAATATAAGAAATATGAAAAGCTGTCACAAGAAGTTGAGGAGACAGCTCAAGAAGCTGAGCAATCTGTAGAATATGAAGTACCAATTCAGCAATTAGAAAGTGTACAACAATAATTGGGCTTGGCCAGAAGGGACACTCCTTTTCGTCCAAGCTTTTGGAAATCCTGTGACATTTCAGTGAAACAGTAGGGACAGATTTAAATCTGTCCCTCAGTTTCACTATTATACTCCCTTTTGTTCAAGTTGAAAAAAGATGAATAAAATTTTCCTCTTTTGTAATAATAAGAATAGACATAAATTTTAAAAGGAGGAAAAATATGAAAGCAACAGGAGTTGTAAGAAGAATAGATGATTTAGGCAGAGTGGTTATACCAAAGGAAATACGTAAAACATTAAGAATAAAAGAAGGAGATCCACTAGAGATATTTACGGACAAAGAGGGAGAAGTAATATTAAAAAAATATTCTCCTATAGGGGAACTTTCAGAGTTCGCAACCGAATATGCAGAAACATTAGCAAAAACAACAGGACATATTGCATGCATTACAGATAAGGATACTGTGATAGCAGTATCTGGAGGCTCAAAGAAAGAATTTTTAGAGCAAGGGATAAGTGATGAACTAGAAAAAATAATGGAAGATAAAGAAAGGTATACAAGTAAAGAAAATAATGATATAGCTATACCAATAACTAAAAACGACAACAAAGAAAGAAAATTTAATTCACAAGTAGTATATCCTATCATTTCGGATGGTGATACAATTGGCTCAGTAATACTTTTGGCAAAAGATAGGAATACAAAAATGTCAGAGGTTGAGCAAAAAGTAGTACAATCTGCAGCAAGTTTTTTAGGAAGCCAAATGGAGATATAATTTTTATTCTTTATAATAGAAATGCAATAAAATGTAAAACAAATGGAAAAAGTATATCAAGTTATATATGATTTCGCAGATGAAAAAACTACTAAATCAGATATGCATGACTTTCTATTCTATGAAATAACTATATAAAAAGTAAAAAAAAGGAAATATTGATTTATAATTGAGTGAAACATAGGGGGCAGATTCAAATCTGTCCCTTTGTTTTACATTTAAAAGAAATTTTAAAGCTTTTACGTTATTTGAAGAAAAAGGAGTGTCCAAATTGTTCAAAAACTTGTCCATTAGGGACACTCCTAAAAGTTCAAGAACTTGGCCAAAAAGGAGTGTCCCTAATGGACAAGTTGTCAAAATAATTCTAAAATATGCATAAATTACTTGAAAAATATATCGTTTTGATATAAAATGTTAGTGTTTAGGGAATACTAAACAAAAACATGCTATAATTAGCATAAAGTTAGGAGGAATTTATATGTCAATTAAAATTGGTATTAATGGATTTGGAAGAATAGGAAAACTTGCATTCCAAGCAGCATTAAGTAAAGAGGGAGTTGAAATAGTAGCAATAAATGACCCATTTATCGCAGCAGATTACATGGCTTACATGGTTAAATATGATACTGTTCATGGAAGATTTAATGGAGAGATATCAGCAGAAGAAGGAAAGCTAGTAGTAAATGGAAAAGAAATAAAAGTATATAACGAAATGGACCCAAAAAATATTCCATGGGGAAAAGATGGAGTAGAATATGTATTAGAATGCTCTGGAGTATTTACAACAATGGAAAAAGCTGGGGCTCACTTAGATGCAGGAGCAAAAAAAGTAATTATATCTGCACCATCAAAAGATGCTCCAATGTTTGTTATGGGTGTTAACAATGACACATACACACCAGACATGAACATTATTTCTAATGCATCTTGTACAACAAACTGTTTAGCACCACTTGCTAAAGTTATAAATGATAACTTTGGAATTAAAGATGGTCTAATGACAACAGTTCACTCAACAACTGCAACACAAAAAACAGTTGATGGAGCTTCTAAAAAGGACTGGAGAGGTGGTAGAGCAGCATCTGCAAATATTATACCATCATCAACAGGAGCTGCAAAAGCAGTTGGAAAAGTTATACCAGAATTAAATGGAAAATTAACAGGTATGTCATTCAGAGTACCTACAGTTGAT
>CAJFHE010000031.1 GCA_904378095.1 uncultured Clostridia bacterium
TCCAGTTTGCGCAAACTCTACATTTTGCAACGTTTTTCTTCCCCACTGCATCATTGTTCCGTCTGAAAATTTTACCCACGAGCCGTTTGCATTGCTTCCACTTTCCACAATCCCTGCTACTTTTTCATTTAAGCTTTTTATAGCTTCCATTTCTTTCTTAGCTTGCACTATACTCACCGCCTTACCACAAATTCTAGAGTCTCCGAGAAATTTTCGAAGCCTTCTACGTCGCTCATATCTAAGTCGCCTATGCTGTCTAGGAACTGTATTACGTTAGATACTTCACCTGCGTTGCCTATTTCGTTGTAGTCTTGTCCTTTTACTAGTTTAGTAGAGCAATATATTACTTCTAGACTATTGTTTCCCACTTTATAGTACATTCCAGACGGCAAAGTATAATCTGTATTTGCATTTACAGTACTTTCTAGTGTTACAGTTGCTTGTTTTAAAGGAAGTAGCTTATCTATTGCAACTTTTTTGTTTTCATTACTTTGCAATATCATAAAGACATCATTATCGTTTATTTGCTGCGCTTCTGGCAATTCACTTACTTTTCTATTCATAGTAATCTCCTTCCGTTATTAGATTATCTCCCGTTTCAGTTACAAGATTGTCTCCATTTTCTGTTATAAGATTATAGCTAGGTGTAAATTGTATCTTTACTTTTAGCAAAAAAGTAGAGCCTACTTCAATGTGAGCTGGCTCTATTAATGTTTCTAATATTTTATTTGCCATAGTTACCTCCTATATTTTCATTAATATAATTTTATAGCTATAAGTACCTGTCAATGGAATAGAGAATACTGTTCCATCACTGCTAACATAAACATTCCTTATCTTAAAATTAATATTATCATTTCGCATGCTAATAGAAGTTGGCATAGCTCCTGCCACGTATCCCCCACTATCTAGTGTCATTCCAGTCCCCCATATAGTTGCACTATTAGAAAGTTCTAATGCCCATCCTATAACAATACAATTACTTTGATTATATCCTGCTGGATAGCTTATCGTTTTAGAATATGAACCATTGCTGTCGGCTGGACCCGATATCGTTCCACTTAACACTGCTACATTAGCCAGATTTGTCGTCATACTTACATTCTTACTTCCATCAAAACTTACACTACCAGTTACATCTCCACTTAGTGAAATACTTCTTGCAGTTTGTATTTTTGTAGCAGTCGCTGCATTTCCTGTACAACTTCCAGAAGAGCCGCTAACGTTACCAGTAACATTTCCAGTTAAGTCGCCTCTTACTCCTCCATTTGCTATAATTTCTCCCTCTACAGTTCCTCCTGCGCTTTTTAATAAGTAATCACTACCGTCTACTACACTCGCTAGTTCATCTTCTAGCTCTTGTAACACTTCTCCATATTGTTGTCTAATTTCTTCAAAAATGCTGTCAAAATCCAAAAATGTTCTCATATCTTGAAAATCTGTAATTCCGCTTGCAGTAGTTCTAAATCTTGCTAATTCATATTGATAAATACCAGATACATTTTTTACTATGTTAGTTTTGGTCAACTCTGGATAACCGCTAGCACTTGTTATTACTTTATATGATGCCTGATTTAATTGACTTTCCGTATTTTGCTTGTCTAAATCAATTTCTATAACTAATTTGCAATAAGCATTGTTAGTTCCAGTTGCAATTTGTGTAGATGTATCTTCTCCTAAGAACCTTCCTTGTATGCAAACTGCTCCGCTATTTACTGTTAGTGTAGAACCACTGTAAGTTACTTCCATACCATTTAAGTAATTATTTGAAACTCCATTCTCGCCATTTAGAAATGTATTAATAAATAAAGCAAAAATTGGATTTTCAAATAATTGTTTTGAAAAAACATAACCTTTAAGCATTTTATTTTCTCCTCTCTTTTAATAATTTATCGATAAAGTTAATACGAATATTTCCGCAAGTGTACTCGTAGAACTTGTTTTGAGTAATTTTTATTGCCGAAATATAAGTATCAAATATTAAAGACTCTTTTGTTTTTATTGCAATCGGCGTGCCAACTTGAATAAATCTATCGTAATATTCAAAAGTGATATTATGATTGTAAGCATTAGCTTTCATTATATCTAGAGCCATTTGAGGTGCATCTTCATAATTCGGTGTATAAACAGTTTCTATCTTGCCGTTTGCTCTGTTTTCATTGTTTTTGTCAGTAGTTGTTGTTCTATCATTTAACAAATAAAGTGTGTATTGTCCTTTTTGCTCTTCATTGTTCACAAAATCATACAACACTGTGACTTTACTTACTACATCAGTTTCAAATACTTCTACGTAATTAGATATTGCTTGTGCATTAACGTCAATCAGTTCTTTTTCCGCTTCTTTTACTTCGATTGTCATAACCAATTTCTTATTTACAATAGAAAAACTGTACACAATGTCATAAGACTGCGTACAGTTAGTTATCCACGTATGCAAATTATATATGTTGTTTTCCACATTTGTTACACTTGTCTGCTTTTTTGTATGTGTTTTTATGTTTAATTGCAAATAATTTATATTAACAAATGTATCTGTATTGTTTATAAAATTGTTTGTTATTGCATCTGCGATAAAGTCTTCTACCCCAGTTGTCTTTATCAAATTTTCATTTTCTAGAATGATGTTTTGGTCAAATAAGTTTGTTATATATTTTATTGTATATTCATAAAGGCTTTGTCCGTCTGTGTTTTGTATGTTGTCTATTGTTCCCCAATAAATAACTTCATTGTTCTTTTTTATTGCTACTAAATCTCTTGCTTTTGCTGTTGTTTTCTTTAAAACATTTATTATAGTGTTAGCATTTGTTTCTTCATCTATATTTATTTCATAATTTGCGATTTCTACAATGTCTTTTACAGAAAAATCGTAAAAATCAAAAATCCACATAAACACCTTATTAGTTTCAATCACGATTGGCTCTTTTGCCCACACCTGAACTGGTACAGTTGCTTGATATAATTGTTCATACAAATCTGTAAAAGATATTTCAGCATTATATATTCCACCAATATCAGGTGCTTGTAGTTCCAACTCAAAGTATCCAGTTTGATTGTTATAACTCATTATATAATTTTCATTATTGAAATTTACAATAACTTGATTTTGCTCTTCCATTCAAACACCCCCTAAACCGCTTTGTAGCGAGGGTAGATTGTTAGTTTTGCATTAAGGACTTCATTTTCTGCTGTTAGTCTTATTTCACAACTACGATTTTTTGGAAGTCTTATTACATTATCATTTTCAAAATTTATATAATCTAAACTAAATAGGCTTGTCGTTGTTCCGTCAGTATTTTGCTTTCCTATAAAGAATTGATTTTCCCTACTGTCATATAGAAGTTTTTCATACTGTACAATAGTTGTATTTACTTCAACCGTTTGATAAAGTTCTCCTTCAACATATAGTTCGATTTTTGGATTTACTAATTGTCCATCTATTTCGATGTAGACTGGTGCTTCTACATGCCCTTGATTAATATATTGCAAGTTTCTACTATCATAGTCTGTAAATCTACTGTCCCACCTAAAATTCCAACGAATTTCATTGGTTAGTTGTTCTATTGTATAAATTATTGTGTTTTCTTCATACCACAAACTTAAGCAATCAAAAGTTACCGCTTCTGATAATATTCCATTTGTTTGTAATTGTGTTTTTTCTAGAGATTGTATTTGTACATCTTTAAAAAACTCTCTACTGCTACCGTCTGTGTATGGTATTTTATAGCCAAATTTTAAATTTTCTGAGCTTTCTATAAAATTTACAAAAGAAGTATAATTATCATAACTTAAAAAGTTCAGAGTTCCATTTATCTGTCCTTGTTGCATTTGTCTAAGATTACTTATAAAAGTATCTCCTAATTGCTGGTACTCTGTTGTGTATGCGTATCCTAAACCACTTGGGTCGGTTAACAATGTATAATTATATATATCCATTAAAGAGAACTCTTGCCCTTTTTCATTTATTAGTCTAAATTCTCTAACCATTTTTACCTCCTTTTGCACACCAAAAAAGAACAGTTGTCTAAACTGCTCTTTTTAGCTTAAAACCAAGCTATATAAGTATATTAATTTAAATTTTAAACGCCTTAAAAATGAATTTAAAGCATCGTTTTTTATAAACCTACACACAATAATCTAAATATTTCTCTTCATTTTGGTGTAATTAGAGTTTGAGCTCCAACCCAACCTGTTATAATACTTGTCAAGTATTTTATGAGTTTTTTTTGATATTTTTTAAATATCTATGATATAATAAAGATATCTTAGAAAAGAGGGATTTTTATGAGTAAAATATATCAATATCCATTAAAAATAGATAAACAAATAATAGACAATATCCGTACTTTAGCTGAACAAGATGGCAGAAGTCTTAATAAAGAAATAGAGTACATATTACGCCAATATGCTATTGATAGAGGTATGTTCGGTGAAGATAGTTTGGGTATAAAGAAAAAATAGACACTGTTTATGTGTCTATTTTAATATCCTACAGCTTTAGCTCCATATTCAGCTTGTTCTGATGTAAAACCTTCATATTCTAGCTGATCTATTAATCCTTTCTTTGAGAAAGATGAATAATTCATATATTGTTTTGCTTTTTTTGCAGCCTGTTCTTTCCAATTTGCTCCACAATTATCAGCACCAAATTTAGCTTCTGCATTTGAAAATCCTTCAAATTCTAATTGTTCTACTAATCCTGAATAAGAAAAAGCTGTATAATTTAAATACGATTTTGCTTTATTTAAAGCATTTTTTTCTCCTATTGAAGCATTATCTACTTTTTGTTTCTTTTCTTGTTCTAATCTTTCTTGCTCTAATTTCTCTTTTTCTTCCTTCTCTAATCTCTCTTTTTCCTTTTTTTCTTCCTCTGCTTCCTTTATTTCTTTTTTGTTTTCTACAATAACTTCTCCATCTTTACTGGTAACATAACCTAATTCATAATTATTAGCTTTTAGACCCTTATCTTTGTCTGAAAAAAACCATATAGTATATGTTTTAAAATTAGTATTGTCTGCTTTTTTCTTATTGTATATCTCTTTCATTTCTTCACTAGAAATATCTTCTTTTACAGCTAATTTTTCAATTTTTTCAGTAGAATCATTTTGCAAAATATAACTTATCTGCTCATAATTCTTGTCTTCTTCTACATTATTATTACTTGTTGCTTGTTGTGTATTATTTTGAATTGAATTTGAGCCAATGCCTAATATTACAATAGCAACTATTACCCAAATCCACCATTTTTTATAAATTGGTTTCTTCTCTTCTAAATTTTCTGACATTTTTTATTTCCCCCTTTTAAGGAGATTTTAACCTATATGTCTAATGTTGTCAATATAATATTCCAAACTTTCTATTTATATAATTAAAAGCATTGTCTAATTCCGCTTCTGTCATTTGTTGAGGATAGAAATTAACTACTATACTATTATTTCCTCCTGCTTTTCTTAAGGCTTCTGCCATATATTTAGTAAGTGTGTTGTCTAAAGGAATTACTGCCTCTGCTGATTTACCTTCTCCTATCATTGCAAGTGTTGCTTTATCTACTATTCCACCTTTAGCTAAATATGGTATTTGTGGAATATTTATTCCTTTTCCTCCAACACCTGGTACCCAATCTGGAACCTTAACTTTATTTATTCCATTTATAAAGCCGTTTATTAAAGAAATAATATTATTTATAGGTGCTTTTATTATATTAGCTAATCCAGATACTATATTTTTAAATATATCTTTTATACCTTGCCAAGCTTTTTCCCAATTACCGCTAAATACTCCTGTAATAAAATCTATTATTCCTTTGAAAATTCCAGTAACAGACTTTATTATAGAACCAATCGTATTCCCAAAATTCTTCACTATTTCAGATATAAAACCAAAAACGAAACTAAATGCTGGTTGTAAATTTTCTACTAAAAAATTAATCAATGGAGAAATAACATTGTTCCAAATCATAGATACTAAATCTATTAATCCATTAACGAATCCCATTACATTTTCAAATATTTCAGAGCCGGTATTGTTCCAGAAATCCATTAACCAAGTAAACATCTCTGTAAAGAATGGCTCAATAAAGCTCCATAATTGTTGTAATATTGATATTATTGTGTTAATGACACTCATTACCAAATTTTTAAAATTATTAATTACTGGCATTACTGTATTTTGAAATAAATTAACTAAATTATTCCAAGTTTCTTGTGCTTTAATTCTAAACTGTTCATTAGTGTTATATAAATATGTAAATACTCCAATTAATGCAGTAACTGCTGCAATTACTATTCCTACTGATCCTGTTAAAACTGTTAGAACTGAACTTAATGTTCCAGTACCTGCTGAAACTCCTGCAATAGCTCCAGAAATTTTGCTTAATACTCCGAATACAACTCCACCTGCTGAAATTAGCTTACCTAAGATTATTAAAATTGGTCCTATAGCTGCTACTAACAATGTTATTTTTAATATAATATCTTTAGTACCTTGATCTAATTCATTAAATTTATTCATCCATTCTGTTATTTTTTGAATGATTTTAGTTATTGTAGGCATAAGTGATTCTGTTAAGCTTCCTACGGATTGATTAAATGAATCCATTGCGTTAGAAAATGCTCCATTAAAAGTTTCACTCTGTTCTGCCATTGCTCCAAAGTATTTTCCGCCTTCTTTAGATGCATTTATCAAAGCGCCATTCAAATCTTCCCAAGTTACTGTCATGCTTGCTGCTTCTTCTTTAGTAACTCCTAAATAATCAGCTAGCAAACCATAAATATCTATGCCTGCATATGCAAATTGCTTAATATCTACTGCTGCTGCCTTTCCTACGTTTTTTATTTGTTGCAAATTTACAGCCATTCTTGAAAGTTCTTCATTTCCACCACCTGTTGCAGCAATAGCATTTCCTAATGCTAGAATAGTCTCTCTTGATTCTTCTCCACTTAGTCCAGTAGAGATTAATAATTGGTTAGCTTGAGTTAATCCTGCAACATCAAATGGTGTAGTTTTAGCATCTTCTTTTATTTGATTCATTATCTTTTCTGCTTCTTTAGCACTTCCTGTCAAAGTCTTCAAAGCTGTTTCATATTTTTGTAGTTGCGCATTATAATTTACACCATATCCTATACCAGCTCCGATTGTTGCTGTTAAACCTAAAAATTTCTTTCCAGCACTTGTTACAGCACTTCCTACTGATTTCATTTTAGAACTAATATTATTTAAAGTTTTACTCACACTTGTCCAATTTGATGCTTCTACTTTTAACTGCTTTAATTTATTTTCTGTATTTACTATCTCTCTTTGTAGGCTTCTATAGTTCTCATCTGATACTTTAGTTCCATTTGCTATTGCTTCATCTGCCCTTTGTTGTGTTTCTTTTAATAGTTTTAATTTTTCACTTGTTTCTTCAATACTTTTCTTTAAAATAGTCTGTTTTTGAGCTACTAATTCTGTTCCAGAGGGATCTAGCTTAAGTAAAGAGTTTACACCTCTAAGCTCCTTACTTAAACTAGAGGTGGCAGAATTTACTTTACTTAATGCTTTGTGAAGACCACTTGTGTCTCCTCCTATTTCTACGATTATTCCTTTAATATTTCCTGCCATCTTTACCTCCTACATTAATAATTTATCAATATCTGCTTGTGTTGCTTTACGTGGTTCTGTTTTTTTGTCTGTATCTATAAAACATAACATTATTTTTGCAACATCTTTATAATCCATTTCTTTCAGATCATCTATGCTAAATCCAATTTGTAAACAATTGGCAATAAATCTATGTTCTTCCAGACCTTCTATTTTTTTATTGGTTTCGTGCATTCTTTTATCAGTTTCTTCTACTAACTCTTTGTCAACAAAAGGAATTTACGGCAAGTTCCGTTACCTCACTAATCCAATTAGCACTCAAATCTATTTTTTTTATACCCTTTAGCCAATTTTCAAAAGTTTCCATTTTAGGATTTACTGTATATATTAGTATGTATGCAATTTTTTCTATTACATCTATGAAATCATCTAAATTTTCCATCATTGAATAATTAATTGCCTTCTCTATGTCTTCTTCACTTGCATTTTTTTCTTCTAGGTCTTTTCTTATTTGATTTTGTTTTTCAGAAAACTCATTTAAAACTTTTATGTCTTCAAATATACCTTTGTTGAATACTTTTTTATATTGGAATCTTGTAAACGCATTACAATCTATATCATATTCTTTGTCACAAATTACTATTTGTTTCATAAATTACCTCCTACACACCTGCTACAGCATTTTTCTCATATACTTTAGTAAAGAATGTGTCATATACGTTTTGATTTGTTTCATTTGGCTCTATAACAGCTTTTATCACCTTGTCTGAACTTCTTGGGGCCATTGTAATTGATATGGTATCTGTTTGTGGTTCCTTTGATTCCTCAACAGTATTCATTTCTGCACTAGGTCTTGTCGCTGTACAGTCATAGTAAATAAATCTTCTTTTCTTTACATCTCCATCTATTTCTCCCATTAATGCAAATCTAGCATTTACATCATCTGCACTTTCAAATATTGCTCCATTTGTATCTTCTTCTTGTCCTAATATTTGAGTTAAAAACTCCTTTGGTGTCATTGCAATTTCTAAATCTCCTGTGTAACCATTATTTGCGACTGCTACATAATATTGAATGTTATCTGCATAGAATGGAGTTGTCTCTCCCTCTGGCTCTGCTGTTAAAGATACAGCTCCAGGCATTGCAAATGGTGTACCATAAGTTATAGCTCCATCTGTTTCTGTAATTTTAGCAATATGTACATTGCTTAATCCAAATTTAACTTTATTACTTGCTTCTGGCATTTTAATTTCCTCCTTTATAATTCAAAAAAATAACTTACTTGCCAAATATCTTCGTCTTGCAAATAAGTTTCATCTGTTTTATTCCAAGGTATATCCCCAAGAATTTCTTTTTCTATTTT
>CAJFHE010000032.1 GCA_904378095.1 uncultured Clostridia bacterium
ATGTTGTAAAGCTGGTGCTGTAGATTTTGTTGTAGAACTTTTTCTTCCTTTTCTTACTAATTGATTAATTGTTGGCACTTAAATTTCACCTCTTTCCTATATTTATTTTCATTATTTTATTGTACTAAAATAGATATTTTTAATACAATAAAATACCGCTAGTATAACCATTTTATACTAACGGTACTATTTTACCACTTTTTGCCTCATAAGTCAATACAAAATGTACTTTTTCTATTGGACTTATCTTTCTTCTTCATGCTCATTTATTTTTTCTCCTGAAGCTCTATTATCGTAAGAATTTGTTTGATTATATGTAACAGGATTTTTCATTTCTTCACGGAATGAATTAGCATCTATTGCATTTTGGTTTGAACTCTTTTCCATTGTTTCTATCTCTTTTTCTTCTCCTGCTGTAAGAAGATTTTGTTTAACCTTTCCCAAAATTTCTCTTAGTCTTGATTTTGGTTTTATATATTCTGCAAGATTAAAGTTATCACTACGTCTAGCAATAGCCTTTATCTGTCTTTTTTGACTTCTACTAAGTTTTGCTTCACGAATATTTTGTAAATTATATACTATATTCATATCAGTTTTGTCTTTTTCTCCGCCTTTAGTTAATCTATCTATTTGCTCCATATACTCATTTGCAAGATTAGAATCTCTAAAGGCCTTGTCATATTTTAAAATTCTATATAATTGAACATCAACATTCTTTACACTGAATCTATCTACATTTCTTGAGATATCTCTTTTATCTTTACCTGACATTTTAATTGGCTTAACTTCTTTATCTATTGCAAATTGTTCACCTTTTTCATTTACTCCTACTATTGTATAAACCAATTTTCCTTTTATAATTGAGCATGTTATATTTTCAATATTTTTTGGTAAATTCATATCTTTTACAGGTACTTTTATTGGTTGTGAATTTGAATATATATTTACAAATTCTTCTTTTTTAGCTGGCTCTTTCTCTATTGGAGGTATTTTTTCTATATCAATTGGCTCTGATTTTTCATCTTTAGACTCCACTGGTTCTTTCTCTATTGGAGGAATCTTCTCAATGTCTAAAGTTTCTTTTTCTTCTTTCTTTGGCTCTTCAACTTTTGTTTTTTCAGCAACTGGCTCTTTTTCTATTGGAGGTATTTTCTCTATATCCAAAGGCTCATTCTCTAATTCACTTTTATATTTTTCTCTAATATTATATTTTGTAAGTAAACCTTCAATTGTTTTAGAATATCCTTCTAAATCTTTTTTATGTTGTTCTTTTAGATCATCAAATTTCTTTAAAGACATACTTATTTTAGCAAGGTCTTTTTCATATTCTTGTTGCTCTCTTGTAGGAGCTAAAACACCATTTTCAAATACTTTTTTTCCTTCAAGTTTCTGTATTTCAGCTTCACATTCTTCTTTTTCTTTAAGCAAATTTTGATAATCTTTTTCAAAATCTTTTTCTACTTTTTCAATTGCTGCTTTAGATTTATTTATGTTCTCTACTTTTTCCAAGTCTGATTTTTTCTCTTCTAACTCACTATTTACATTTCTTAAATCACTTTCAAATTCTGCTTTTTCTGGTGCTTCTTCTCTTCCTTCATATTTTTGTAATTCATCTGTCAATTGTGTTTTGTCATGGTTTAAGCTTTCCACACTTTTATTAATTTCTTGAATTAATAATTCATTTAACCTTTCATCCATGTGTTTTTCCTCCTATTTTTAAACAATCTATAGATATTATATAACATTTTTTAGTTTTTTGCAAGTTATGTCAACTTTGCTAAATATACATTTTAACATAATGATTATAACAATATATCTTTTTAAAATCAATATTCTTTAAAAAATGTCACATAAATGTAATATTTATGTGACATTCTTGTAATATTCTAATTTATGATTGCTCTTATACTTTCAATTGCCCTATCTGCCAATTTTCCGTATTTTAACTTTTTGTCCTTTATTTTCTCTTCTAAAGGTGGAAGAATTCCAAAATTTGCATTCATTGGTTGGAAGTTTTTATTTTCTGTTGCTATATAATTTGATAATGCTCCTATCATTGTTTCTTTTGGGAAATTTTGTTTAAGTGTTGAGCTAAACTTTAAAACAGCATTAATTCCAGCTACTAGCCCTGATGCAATTGACTCAACATATCCCTCCACTCCAGTTATTTGTCCTGCAAAGAAAATATTGTTATTCTTTTTTAGGTTATATGTTTCGTCTAATAATTCTGGAGAATTAATAAATGTGTTTCTATGCATCACACCATATTTTACAAATTCTGCATTTTCAAGACCTGGGATTAGTCTAAATACTCTTTTCTGCTCTCCATACTTTAAGTTTGTTTGAAAACCTACCATATTAAACAAATTGCCTTCACTATTATCCTGTCTTAGTTGAACAAGTGCATAAGGTCTTTTTCCTGTTCGTATATCTGTAAATCCTACTGGTTTTAGTGGTCCAAATCTTAGAGTATCTATCCCTCTTTTCGCCATTACTTCTATTGGCATGCAGCCTTCGAATATTTCTCTCTTTTCGAAGTTGTGTAATTCTACTACTTCTGCATTTACAAGCTCATTCCAGAATTTTTCATATTCTTCTTTATTCATAGGAAGATTTATATAATTGTTTTCACTACTATTTTTTATTCTTTCTTTCCACGCCTCTATTTCTTCATCTTTTCCTCTTTCTTGGCTATATCTATCTCCCCAAAAAGCAATATTCATATCTATACTTTCTTTTTCGATAATAGGAGCTGCCGCATCATAAAAATGTAGTCCTTCATCCCCTGTAAGCTCTCTTATTTCTTTAGAAAGGTTATCAGATGTAAGTGGACCTGTGGCAATGATTACAATTCCATCTTCTGCTAATTGGTTAAGTGATTTGTTTCCACTTTCTCCTACTTCTTCTCTTACGATTTCCACATTTTCTAAACTTTCTATTTGCTTTGTAATCTCTTCTGAAAATCTTTCTCTGTCCACTGCCAAAGCTTGTCCTGCTGGAACCGCTACTTTATCTGCAGTCTTAATCAAAATAGAATCCAATAATCTTAATTCTTCTTTTAATAATCCACAAGCATTTGTGTGTAAATTAGATTTAAAAGAATTACTGCAAACAATTTCTGCTAAGTTTGTATTACTATGTGCTGGAGAAAACTTTACAGGCTTCATCTCGTAAAGTTTTACTTTAATTCCTCTTTTAGCAATTTGATATGCCGCTTCGCACCCAGCAAGCCCGCCACCTATTACAGTTATGTAATCTTGCATTTTACATCATTCTCCTTTTACTAATTTAAAGAAATAAACTGATTTTTTATTTCTTAACGTATGTAACTGCGTTTTAAATGGAATTTGACGCAGCTAAAATTGTAATCCTTTTTCAACTTACTCAAATAAAGCCATAATATCCTCTCTGGTGAGCTTATTCAAGAATGTTTGCTCTGTAGAAAGCAATTCTTTAGCAAGGTTCGCTTTTTTCTCCTGAAGTTCATATATTCTCTCCTCTATTGAGTCTTTAGTAATTAACTTATACACTTGAACATTTTTCTTTTGTCCTATTCTATATGTTCTGTCTGTTGCTTGATTTTCAGCAGATAAATTCCACCATGGGTCATAATGAATTACCATATCTGCTCCAATTAAATTTAGTCCTGTTCCGCCAGCCTTTAAAGAAATCAAGAATACTTTTATTTCGTCATTACTGTTAAACTCTTCAACAAGTTTTATTCTATCTCCTACTTTGGTTTGACCCGTTAATTTAAAATATTTTATATTCTCTTTTCTTAGCTCTCCTTCTATAATTTCAAGCATGCTAGAGTAGCCCGAAAACAACAAAATTTTATGTCCTGAAGCAATAGCGTCTTTTAATACTTCAATGCATTGGTTTAGTTTGCTGCTTTCACCTTTGTAATTCGATAGAAACAATGATGGATGGCAACAAATCTGTCTTAATCTCATTAATAATGCCAAGATTTTAATTTGACTTTTTTCAAAACCATTTTCTTGTATTTCTTGACTAACTTCTCTTTTCGCATTTGCCATATATGACATATATATCTTTAATTGCTCGCCTTGCATTTCATTGTGAAGCACTGTTATTGTTTTATCTGGAAGCTCAGTTAAAACTTCTTTTTTTGTTCTTCTCAAAATAAATGGCTCAATTAACATCTTCAATTTTCTCATAGCATGCTCGCTATTATCTTTAACTATTGGTATCTCATATAAATCTTTGAACTTTTTATAGTTATATAAATAACCCGGCATTATAAAGTCAAAAATTGACCATAGCTCTGAAAGTGAATTTTCTATTGGGGTACCAGTTAAAGCAAATCTTGTTTCTGCTTTAATTTCTTTAATCGTCCTTGCATTTTGAGTATTGTTATTTTTTATATATTGTGCCTCGTCTGCTATAATATACTTAAATTCATAATTAGCCTTTTTATACTCCTCGATATCCCTTTTTAACAAATCATAAGAAGTAATTACTAAATTATGTTTTTCTATACTTTCTATTTGTTTTTTTCTTTCTTCTGCATTTCCATGTATTACTAATGTCTTTATATCTGGAGCAAATTTTGTTATTTCACTCTTCCAATTTAGCGAAAGGGAGCTTGGACAAACTACAATACTAGGTTTTGGATTTTCATTTTCTTCCATATAAGATAATATTACCGCTAATAGTTGTATAGTCTTTCCTAGTCCCATATCATCTGCAAGTATTCCTCCAAAATTATACAAATCCAATACTTTTAGCCATTTAAATCCAAGGACTTGATAACTTCTTAACTCAGATTTTAAACCTTTAGGAATTTTAATTTCTGTTTCAATTTCTCTTTTTGAAACCTGATTTACCATTCTTTTATATTCGTCATTCTTTACTACAGTAGTATTTATATTTTGTAAAATTCTATCTAAATACATACTTCTAGCTACTGGAAGCTTTAGCTCCCCCTTTTGAATTTCATCATAGCTAATATCTTCATTTTGTATTAAGCTGTTAATAAAATCCATCGTCTCATTTTCTTCTAAATCTATAAAACTTCCATCTTTCAATCTATGAAACCTTTTTTTAAGAGCATATTTTTTCATAATGCTTTTTATTTCTTCTATGTCAAAATCCATATTACTCAAATCAATTTTTAATAAGTCATTCTCTACTTTTACCCCGATAGAGCCAATTTTAGGTCTACGAATTTCTTTCTTCTTAAAGTTATCTGTAGCAAGTACCTCAAAATTTTTCATGTATTCTTCGATTTCTTCTGTTAGAAAATTATATATTTTTTCCTCATTAACAAGTATCAATCTAGCATTATTCTTATCAAACATAAAACCCGTGTTAACAAATATATCTAAATATTCGTTTTCTTTTGCGACATCTCTTGCTAGTGTGATATTTGCCTCTTTTAGAGGATTAAATTCTACGTCCCCATATACAAATTTTATATCTGCTGTAATATAATTATTTTCATCGTAATCTAAATATATTTTTACATATAAATCTTGTGGTATATATGTGTTTATTATAGACTCATCAAGCTGTTTAAGTGAAATTTCGTCTTTTAGCTTTGGATATATCAAAGAGCAAAAACTTGGAAAATCCGTTCTTTTTATCCTTATTTTAGGTGTATAATTTTCTCGATAAATATTTAAAAGTTTTAATGTAGTTTCCTCAAAATTCTTATCACATCTATATAAGGATTTTTTTGTAAGCAAATACAAATATGATACTCCTTGTAATATGTCATAAGAGAATATATCAATATTTGGTGTAATTACATAATCCCCTTCTTCCTCTTGCTCTATTGAAAATTCGATATTCGGATTATGATTTTCGAACAAAATAGTTTCATCAGTTGTATCTCTTTTGAATGATACTTTTCTATTTTGTAGAACTTCAAACAATTCATCTAATCCAGTGTTAGATATAGTTATATATTCGTTACTCATTGTACGCATGTACTTGCCATAACTGCCAACTGTTTCATTCGCATATTTTATTATTTCAGCATATTTTAATACATAATCTAATAGCTCCCTATCTTCTGCTCTAAAAGCTTCTTTTGTGTGCACAAATTCTAACTTTGCTCCATATTTATAATTTTCATGATTTAGCATTCTTTCAAAAAACTCTGGCAGACTTTTTATTCTATACATTTGGCTATTTCCAATTCTAAATTCTGCCTTTAAAGTTTTATTAAATGTATCATAAATTAATTTTGGCTCTAAAACTAAATTGTCTGCCTTAGTATTAGTATCTTTTGTTTTCTCTGTTTCGTTATGATAAAAAGCATGTACGACCTGTTTAAAAATTTTATATTGCTCTTCATTTTTATTCATATTGCAAATGGCTCCTTCTCAATTTTCCTAGTGAAGTATTATATCACATTTCATCTAATTTAACAAGTGTTGTTTTTAATGCCGACTCTTGCTTTTGGGGACGGAGGAAAAAAACAAGTTTTTTCCTCCGTCCCCAAAAGCAAATTTATTTTTTCTCTTTCTTAGGTTTGTTCCATGAAATATAATCACATGATTTAGGATTATTTTCGCAAATATAGAATTTTCTATTTTTCTTTGATTTTCGTACTTGAATTTTGCCACCACATTTTGGGCAAGGTACGTCAATGGTTTCTACAAAAGGCTTTGTGTTTTTACATTCTGGATAGCCAGGGCATGCTAAAAATTTTCCAAACCTTCCATATTTTATTACCATCATTCTTCCGCATTTTTCGCAAGGCACATCCGATACTTCTTCTTTAAGCTCAACATGCTCTAATTCTTTATCTACTTTTTCTATTTCTTTTTCAAATGGTCCATAAAAGTCACGTATTACTTGTTTCCATTTTTCTTTACCTTCTGCTACCTCGTCAAATTCTTCTTCTATTTTTGCTGTAAATTCTACATTTATGATATCTGAAAAATTCTCTGTAAGTAGTTTATTTACTACTTTACCTAATTCAGTTGGCACTAATTGTTTTTGCTCTTTTTCAATATATCTTCTTTCTAATATTGTTGTAATTGTTGGTGAATACGTACTTGGTCTTCCTATTCCTTTTTCTTCCAAAGCCTTAACCAAGCTTGCCTCTGTGTATCTTGGAGGTGGCTGTGTAAAGCTCTGTTTAGCGTCTATTTTTTGTTTTTTTACCTCTTGACCTTCTTTTAAGTCAGGAACAAATGATTCCTCATCTTCATCTTTTTGATTGTCCAATGTTTCTACGTATAAGGTCATAAATCCTTTAAATTTAAGTGATTGCCCACTTGCTCTAAAGTTATATTCATTAACATCAATATTAGCTGAAATTGTATCATATACTGCTGCCTGCATTTGACTAGCTAAGAAGCGATTGTAGATTAATTTATATAATTTGTACTGGTCTTTGCTTAAACTGTCTTTTATTTCTTCTGGATTTAAGTCTATATATGTTGGTCTAATTGCTTCGTGCGCATCTTGTGAGTTTTGTTTAGCTCTATAATATCTATTTTCATAGTATTTTTCACCATATTGCTTAACAATTTCTTTTTTCGCTGCTGCTCTTGCTTCTTCCGATATTCTAGTAGAGTCTGTTCTCATATACGTAATTAAACCTACTGTGCCTTTTTCCTCTACTTTTACACCTTCATATAGTCCTTGTGCAACCGACATTGTCTTTTTTAATGTGAATCCTAATTTTCTAGATGCTTCTTGTTGCATTGTACTCGTAGTAAATGGTGGAGCTGGTGTTCTTTTCTTTTCTCCTTTTTTTACTTCTGTTACTATATATTTTCCATTTTTTATGTCTTTTAATATTTCATCTACTTCTTCTTTTGTATGAATGTCTAACTTTTTCTTGTTCTTTCCATATAACTTAGCTACAAAAGTTTTATTTGAATTTTCGTCTAATAATGTAGCTAAAATATTCCAATATTCTTCTGGTATAAACTTTTCTATTTCTTCTTCTCTATCACAAATAAGTTTTACTGCAACAGATTGCACTCTCCCTGCAGATAACCCTCTTCTTACTTTTTTCCATAAAATCGGGCTAATTTTATAACCTACTATTCTATCTAGTACACGTCTAGCTTGTTGTGCATCTGTTAAGTTCATATCTATTTTTCTAGGTTTCTTAATTGAATTTTGTACTGTTTCCTTCGTTATTTCATTAAAAGTTACTCTACATTCACTATCCTCTGGAATTTCTAGTATATGAGCTAAATGCCATGCTATTGCTTCTCCTTCACGGTCAGGGTCAGTTGCAAGATATATTTTCTTTGCTTTTTTTGCATCTGCTTTTAGTGATTTTATCAAATCTCCCTTTCCGCGTATATTTATATATTCTGGCTCAAAGTCATGCTCTATATCTACACCCATTTTCGATTTTGGTAAATCTCTAATGTGTCCCATAGAAGCTACAACTTTAGTATTTCCACCAAGGAATTTTTTTATAGTATTTGCCTTTGCAGGCGATTCCACAATAATTAATTTGTCTGCCATTACTAATTTATGATAATAAAAAAAACTATTATCACATTCTCCTTTTATAACAGATTTAGGTTTTTTTGGCTCTACCTATAAACCTTTTCGAGCTATTTTTCTTATTATATGCAAAAATAGTCTATTTATTATAATACCGTATATTTTTTAATTTTGCAAGCAATTTGCAGAAAATTTACATTTTATAATTGTTAGCAAAATTTTCATTGCCAATGCAACAACTTTTTTCTAAAAAGTATTGTCCACATCTCGTTTTATATTTTTGTTTTTTACTATTTTATAATTTATTTTTG
>CAJFHE010000033.1:0-13098 GCA_904378095.1 uncultured Clostridia bacterium
AAATTATATGAAGAAGCTATGTAAATATATAAAAAATATAAAAAGAACAGTCCGTACCAATTGGTGCGGACTGCTTTGAGACTTAAAACTTAATACTTAAAAAAACTTCAGAAATGGTTGGGCCTTGCCGGGTAACCAGACATTTCACGAACAGTTTTCACCTGCAAATCAGGGAAAAGTTCATGCAAGTAGTTGTACACAGGAGTGTACTTCCGTACGCCAGTCAGACGAATCGTGATAAAGGAGCCGTGTACATTTTGGGTCAGGGTCATATCACTGATACGATACATGCTGCTCTCCTTATCATATTTTTTCATTTCCTTCAATTCCAGGTGACCACGATATTTTTGAGGAACAGTTTTGAAATCGTGCCAAAAGTCCTTTATTACTCTCTTTTCAACAGTGTTGTCCATGTCGAAATTGGCAGGGAGATAAAGGTCCAGATCGTAATCAAGATGGTAGTGGAACTGGTTCGGCATGGCTACCAAGCATGGAAAGTCAAACCGCTCGCTAATTTTTGCCTTTGTTGCTACACTTGAAGTTGTCATATTAAGTGAGCCTCCTTTAAATATTTTCATACACATTGTATGAATAGATTAATTATAGCACAAATTAAAGAAAATAGCAAACTTATTATAATCCTAGAACGTATGAGTTTGTATTCAACTTACTTCACAGTAACACTTTTGTTATTAGTATAAATCACCATTCCTGGCTTACTTCCAGAAGGCTTTTTTACATATTTTACATATGTATAGTCTACTGTGACGTTAGAAGAATCGGCAGCTTTACTATGCTCTTTAGCTAAGCTAGCACATTTATTTAAAGTCTCTTGAGCTGGAATTTTATTTTCAGCTCTTAATATAACATGACTTCCATGAAAATCCTTTACATGAAACCAGATATCATCTGGATTTGCGACTTTTGTAGTAAGATAATCATTTTGATTATTATTTTTTCCAACTAAAACTGTAAATCCGTCAATATTAAACTTAAGTGGCTCAAACGCAATCTTTTTATTTCCTTTAGAAAAAGCTTTCTTTCTAACCTTGTTCTTTTTATTATTCAAAGCAACATTTGTATTTTGAATTTCACTGTAGATTTCATCAATATCATTAATATTTTTTGCAATACCTATTTCATATATTATGCTTTCTAAATAAGCAATCTCATTTATTACAGCTTTTTTTTGAATGTCTACATATTCTTTTGCACTTTTAAGCTTTTTATATTTTTTAAAAAAATTTTTTGCATTAATAGATGGTGCAACACTTTTATCAAGCGGAATTACAACAGGATTATTATTGTCATAATAATTCTCCAAAGTAATAGTGTCAGTATTAAAATCATTTATTTTATACAAATTAGATGTAATAAGCTCGCCATATAGTTTATATTTTTCAGCGTTTTTACATTCTTGCAATTTATCATTAATATTATCAAGCTTAACACTTAATTTGCTAAGTTTGTTTGAAATTAACTTCAAAAGATTATCCCTGTAAACAATAAAAGTATTATTTGTTTCTTTTGATGTATAAAAATCATCTAAAAAGAAATTGATTTGTAATGAATTCTCTTTTTCTGAATTACAAAATTCCAAAGCATAGTCTTTTTCGTAATTTTTACACATTACATTTTGATTGTTAGAAATAATAGTTTTTAAATAATCAAATAAAGAGGCGGAAGCTTCGGATGTTATACTATCTGAGATATTTAGAGAATTTTCAAAGGCAGAAACAGAGTTTTTGCTTATGCCAGTAAATGTACTACTCACAACTAAAGCAAGACTATTGCTGTTAGTTAGTACAGAATTATTTATTAAAACTTTATAAAATTCGCTCGCATCTTTAATATCAAAAAAATCTAACTTATCTGACTTTGGTAATTTATATATCGCACCAGCATATATGTCTCTGTATGAGCCGGATGAAGTAGAAAAATGCTTAAGTGCATCTATTATTTTATTCCCACTATCTATTAAGATAATATTACTATGCTTTCCCATAAGCTCTATAACAAGCTTTTTTGTAGAGAAATCCTTAGATTTATTATATCCCTCGAACTCGATAAAAATAATTCTTTCAAGCCCATCTGTATAAATATTTGTAATATGAGTTCCAAGCAAATGCTTCCTTAAAGTCATACAAAAATTGGGAGCAAATGTAGGGTTAGGTTTAGTATTAGTAGTTAAATTTGCTCTATAATATTTGGAATTTATTACTAAATCTAACGCATATTTTACTCCATTAGAATAAATGCCTAATAAAATCTCCTCAAAGTTAGGCTCAAAAATTTTATCAACTTTACCATCTATAATTTTATTTTTTAATTCATTTACAATCGAAAAATTAACTAAACCATCGTAAGCCATTTTATACCTCCTGTTGGTTACAATTGTGTTACTATTTAATGGTGTAATCGTATTTAAAGTCCGCGCAGGGATGTTCTATTTTTAATAAGCGAACGAAGCAGGGAGCTCCGTCGGGACGAAGTGAGATTATTAAAAATAGAACTCCCGTTGCAGGACATATATAATTTAAATACCATTAAATAGTAACACAATTTCAAGAAAATATCAAATTCCTATTGACTAAACCAATTCACTGACATATAATTAAACGCATAGGAAACTTCAGGAGGTATCTTTATAAATATGGAAAATGCAAAAGTTCTTTACTTAAAAAATAAAGATTATGACAATATGAAAGATGAAGATTTAATAGAAATTATTAGATTGGGTGACGAATCAGCATTTGATTACTTAATAAATAAATACAGAGAATTAGTCAACATAAAAGTAAGTAAATATTACATAATAGGTGCTGAAAGAGATGACATTGTTCAAGAAGGTCTAATTGGGCTTTTTAAAGCCATAAAAAGCTATAAATCTGATATGAAGAATTCATTTAAAAGCTTTGCAAACATGTGCATAGAAAGACAGTTAATAACGGCAATTAAAACTTCTAACAGACAAAAACATATGCCACTTAATTCATATTTATCATTAAATATTTCTGCGTATGATGAAGAAGAAAGCGAAAGCGATACTTCATTAATGGATGTAATTGATACAAGATTAACAGAAGATCCACTAGATATGCTAACTAAGAAAGAGTATTATCAAACAATAGAGGATACCATTGATAAATCACTTAGTGATTTTGAAAAAAAAGTATTAAATAAATATATCAATGGAAAAAGCTATGTGCAAATTGCACAAGATTTAGATACACCTGTAAAATCCATAGACAATGCAATACAACGTATTCGTAAAAAAGCTATAAAAGGCTTAAATCAAGAGTAAGTGCTTCTATAGCTCAGTAGGTAGAGCACAGCCATGGTAAGGCTGGGGTCGACGGTTCGATTCCGTCTGGAAGCTCCAAAAATTTATAAAGGGGTTACAATGGAAAAATTTTTTAATACTCTAAAAATGAAAATAGAAGATGAAACAGCTGCTTTTGCAATACTTGGGGCGATGATTGTTACATTTGCAATTACAATAGGAGCATTTGACTATATCAGATATACTAGACTAGCAGAAACGAGCACAGATACGAGTATAACGCAAGGAGCAGAAGATTTAAGTAAGAGTACAACATCACAAACTGGTACAAGTAATGTGATAGCAAATGAAATACTGGAAGACGAAGTAATTGATGAAGACGAAGCAAAAAAGAAAAATGAAGAAGAATACGAAAAACTAAAGAAAGAAAATAAGATTTCTTCTGCGGCAGATAAATATTACATAAAAGTAAATTATGGCGCTCAAGTAGTAACTGTTTATGAAAGAGATTCAAACGGAAAATATACAAAGCCTATAAAGGCAATGGTTTGCTCCACTGGAACTTATACACCAACTTCGGGAACGTATAGAACATTGGGCAAAGGCAATTGATGGCCTTTATATGGAGATGTATATGGGCAGTATTCCACTCACATAGTTGGTGGAATATTATTTCACTCAGTACCTTACTTGGAAGCAGGAAATAAATCTTCTTTGGAATGGTGGGTTTATGACCAATTAGGACAGAGAGTATCTATGGGATGTGTAAGATTAACTGTGGCAGATGCAAAATGGCTTTATTATAATTGTCCAGTTGGAACGCAAGTTGAATTTTATTCAAGCTCTAACCCAGGGCCTTTAGGAAAACCAACCACAAGAAAAATATCAAATGCACCAAACTATGTAAAGGGATGGGACCCAACGGACCCAGACAGTAAAAATCCATGGCCAAAGTATTTAGAAGAGTTAGAAAACAAAAAAGATGATACTTCAGATAAAAACGAAAACAATACAGTGGATACAGGAAATACTAATACAACAAATACTGTAGATGAGCCAACCGGTAGTTCAAATTCTGAGGTTAATACATCAAAAAATTAAAAAAGTTTAAGACAAAGGAGGCAATGCTTTTTAGCATAAAATAAAATGAAAATAGGAATTGTAGGTTTACCAAATGTAGGAAAAAGTACATTATTTAATGCAATTACAAATGCGGGAGCAGAATGTGCAAATTATCCATTTTGTACAATAGAGCCAAATGTTGGAGTTGTTCCTGTTCCTGATGAAAGATTAGATGTACTAACAAAAATGTATAATGCAAAAAAAACTACGCATGCTATTATCGAATTTGTTGATATTGCAGGACTTGTAAAAGGAGCAAGCAAAGGAGAAGGACTTGGAAATAAATTCTTATCTCATATACGTGAAGTAGATGCTATATGCGAAGTAGTAAGATGTTTTGAAGATACAAACATTGTACATGTGGATGGTAATATAAATCCACAAAGAGATATTGAAACAATAAATTTAGAATTGATTTTTGCAGATTTAGAAACAATAGAAAAGAAAATCGAAAATGCAAAAAAGAAATTAAAAGCAGATAAAAAATATCAGCAAGAATTGGATTTGTTTGAAAAAATAAAAGCAACCTTAGTAGCTGGAAAATCTGCTAGGACTTTAGAGTTAAATGAAGAAGAGCAAGAATTAATGAAAGATACATATTTATTAACTTCAAAGCCAATACTATATATTGCAAATGTTTCAGAAGAGCAATTAGCAAATCCATTTGAGGATGAAAATGTAAAACAAGTAGCTCAATATGCACAAGGAGAAAAAGCAGAAGTTATACCTCTTTGCGTAAAAATAGAAGAGGAGCTTGCAAACTTAGAAGGTGAAGATAAAAAAGAAATGCTTGAAGCTTTAGGTTTAGAGCAATCTGGTTTAGATAAAGTTATAAAAGCAAGCTATGATTTATTAGGACTAATGTCATTTTTAACAGCAGGAGAGCCAGAAGTTAGAGCATGGACAATAAAAAAGGGAACAAAAGCACCTCAAGCTGCAGGAAAGATTCACAGCGATATAGAGCGAGGATTTATACGAGCAGAAATTGTTTCTTATGATGACCTTATAAAAGAAGGAAGCATGGTTGCTGCTAAAGAAAAAGGACTGGTTCGCTCAGAAGGAAAAGACTATATCATGCAAGAAGGCGATATTGTTCTATTTAGATTTAATGTATAATGCAAAAAAATACAAAAAAACAAAAAATAAGACAAAAAAACTTGACGAGAAAATAAAAAAATAGTACAATAATAATGTAGGTTTTATTATTTTATGTATAAAAAACAAAAAGTAATAAATAATATTAAAGAGATATATCTAAAGAAAAAGGAGAGGAAAGATATGTTGAAATTGAAAAAAATGGTAGTTTTATTGGTAGTATTATTGTTAGTATGGAGTATTGCTATTCAAGTGCAAGCAACAAACTTAACACTTGATTTAACAAATTTAACTGCAGATGGAAATGCTGTAGATAATAATGGAACTAACACTGCAACCAATAGTGCAACATTAAATGTAGCAACAAATCGAGAGGCATCAGTAGTTCAGCCAGTTGCAAATTCAAGCGCAAATGATTCAAGTGCAGGAAATAACCTTCCTCAAACAGGAGTAACAGAGGATATTACTGTAATGTTTTTTATAATTGTTTGTGTTATTGCAGCAATATATGCATATAAAAAAATAAGAGATTATAGAGTATAAAAGCATAAAAAATATATAAAGAAATACCTTTTTAAGGTATTTCTTTTGCGTGTAGCACTAAACGCTTTCCGTTTACATTATTGCAAGTAACAAGAGTAACAAGTTTTAAATTATTCGTATCTTGAAAAGTGCAAGAAGTATCATCAGCTCTGCTCTCATAAATGTCATATATTTCATATGTTACATAGTTTCCAGCCAAATCATAAATTTGTATTTTATCTCCAAGAGATAATTCATTTAATCTGCTAAAAAATTTATAATCCACATAATTATGCCCCGCAATGCATAAATTTCCAACTTCATTTGGCATTGGCCCGGCAAATCTACATACAGAAATATCTAGTAAATCATTATTACTAATGGATAATATGGCGTAATTCAAATTTATTTTATCAATTTTTATAATACCAATGACAAAAGGCTCATTTGCAGACTCTTCTTGGACTTCTGTTTGATATGATGTATTGTTAGAATATAGGGTAGAAATTGTATAAGAATCTGCTAATTTTTTTGAAATATAGTCATTTCTACTATTATTATAAAAATCTGTAAACAAAAAAATGATTGCTATTATAGCAATAGAAGAAAAAATATAAAATAATATTCTATATTTTTTGTCTAATTTTCTATTCCTTTCTTTATCATAAATAATTTGATTCATAACAAAATTATTCATCCTTATCATTTTGTAATAATATTATTATTGACGAAAAGGTGACAAATATAACATGATTTTTTTGCAATTTTTAAAGAATTTCTTATTCAAATTACATTACATTCCATATTTTCGTGCTTTTCTAAAATGTATAATATTTGATTAATAATCTGAATAATAACGAAAAATTAAAAAAGTCTTAATAAATTTTAAAAAAATAGTGCAAAAAAGTATAAATATATGATAGAATAGGAAACGGGAAAAATACATATGTAAGGAGAGTGTTAAAAGTGCCTGAAAATAAATACAAAAGAATTCTTTTAAAGCTTAGCGGTGAAGCTTTATCAGGAGAAAAAAAGGTAGGAATTGATACAGAAACAGTAGATAATATTTGTGAGCAAATAAAAGAACTAATTAAGATGAAAACAGAAGTTGCGGTAGTTGTAGGTGGTGGCAACTTTTGGAGGGGAGCAAATAAAAATATGGAAAGAACTACTTCTGACTACATGGGAATGCTTGCAACAACTATGAATGGTTTGGCACTTCAAAATGCGTTAGAAGAGAAAGGGGTATATACAAGGCTTCAAACTGCAATAGAAATGAGAGAAATAGCAGAGCCATACATAAAGAGAAGAGCAGTGAGGCATTTGGAAAAAGGTAGAGTTGTAATATTTGGATGTGGAACAGGAAATCCATATTTTACAACAGATACGGCTGCAGCTTTAAGAGCAGCAGAAATTGATGCAGAGGTTATATTAGTTGGCAAGACAATAGATGGAGTATATTCAGCAGACCCAAAGATAGAGCCTAATGCGAAAAAATATGATGAAATTTCGTATTTAGATATTTTAAGCGATAATCTAAAAGTAATGGATTCAACAGCAATTTCACTTTGCAGAGATAATAATATTCCTTTAATAGTGTTTGAAATTGCAAAACCTTGTAACATAGTTAAAATTGTAAAAGGTGAGAAAATAGGTACTTTAATAAAGTAAATAAAAAAGAAAGGAGAGTACAAGTTAGGCTTGTACAAATAGAATTATGGATTATAATAAATTTGAAGAAAAAATGATGAAATCAATTAGTGTATATGAGGAGAATTTATCAGAAATAAGAGCAGGTAGAGCAAATCCTGCAATACTTAATAAAATAATGATAGACTATTATGGAACTCCAACACCAATTAATCAGGTGGCTGGAATTTCTGTGCCAGAGGCTAGAATGATAGTTATTCAGCCATGGGATGGAAGTATATTAAAAGAAATTGAAAAAGAAATTTTAAAATCAGACATAGGAATAAATCCAAATAATGATGGAAAAGTAATAAGACTAGTTTTCCCTGAATTAAATGAAGAGAGAAGAAAAGAAATTGTTAAAGATATTAGAAAAATGGCAGAGGAAGCAAAAGTAGCTATTAGAAGCATTAGAAGAGATGCTATAGATGAAGCAAAAACTATGCAAAAAAATTCTGAAATTTCTGAAGACGACTTAAAAGTTGCAGAGGATAAGATACAAAAATTAACAGATAAATATGTAGAAGAAATTGATAGTATATTAGACAAGAAAGAGAAAGAAGTAATGAGCATTTAACTAAGAAAATAAATAAATCAAAAAGGAGAGGAAATAGTTTTGACTATAGATGATATAGATAAAGAATTGATGCCGCAGCATATTGCTATAATAATGGATGGAAATAGAAGATGGGCCAAAGAAAAAGGACTAGATACAAAGCTAGGTCATAAAGCAGGTGCTGAAACATTAGAAAAAATAGCATCTTATGCAAATGAAATAGGATTAAAATATTTGACTGTTTATGCATTTTCAACAGAAAACTGGAAGAGAACTAAAGAAGAAGTTGGAGCACTTATGGTGCTTCTTAGAAATTATTTAGATAAATTTTTAAATAGAGAAAGTTTGCGTAATGTAAAAATTCGTGTATTAGGTAATATTGAAAATTTGGATGACAAAGGGTTAAAAGATAGTATAAATAAGATTGTAGAAAAATCAAAAAATAATACTGATCTTACATTAAACATTGCATTTAACTATGGTGGAAGAGATGAAATAGTAAGAGCAGTAAAAAATATTGCTGAAAAAGTAAAAAAAGATGAGCTTACTCTAGAGCAGATAGATGAACATCTTGTATCAGACAATCTATATACTGCAAATGAGCCTGAGCCAGATTTGTTAATAAGACCAGGAGGAGAATTACGAATAAGCAATTTTTTACTTTGGCAGTTAGCATATACAGAGTTTTTGTTTATTAATAAATATTGGCCAGATTTTTCTGAAGAAGATTTGTTAGAAGCAATAGCAACTTTTAAAAAAAGAAATAGAAAATTTGGAGGAAAATAAGCATAAGAGATAAAATAAACATGAAAGGAAAAAAAGATGAGCATAAAAAGAATTATATCAGGAGTAATATTATTTCCAATATTTGCACTTATATTGATATTTGGAAATAAATATGTAGTAGACGTATTTATAAGTGCGGTTGCTATTATGAGCTTACATGAATTTTATAAGGCTTTCCAAGGAAAGGCAAATCCAATTAGATGGCCAGGGTATATAACAGCTATACTTATTTGTTTTATACATGTAATACCAGGAGAATTTGTACTTCCAATAATTACATTAATAATTTTAATTAATGTTCTCGTACTTTTTACACAGGTTGTAGTAACATCAATGAAAAACAACATTACTGATGTAGCAATTTCTTTACTCGGAACATGTTACATAGTATTCTTTTTGATGTTTGCACCATTAATTAGAGACAACTTAGAAGATGGCAAAATTCTTATTTGGTATGTGTTCTTTGCAGCTTGGGGAACAGATATATTTGCATATTTCATTGGGAGAAAATTTGGAAAGCACAAATTTACAGAAATTAGCCCAAATAAATCTATCGAAGGGTGTATAGCAGGATTGTTTGGCTCAATTATAATGTGCATGATATATACAGTAATTTGTAACTCGATTTGGAATGTAAATATTAATTATTTATACATATTTGGAATATCAATATTCTTGAGTGTAATTAGCCAGATAGGAGATTTGGCAGCTTCAAGTGTAAAAAGAGATTGTGGTATAAAAGATTTTAGTAATTTAATTCCAGGACATGGTGGCATACTTGACAGAATAGATAGTGTAATATTTATTTTGCCTTTCGCATACTTTTTATTAAGTATCATATAATTATTGATGTAGAGGAATAGAGGGTTATGCATATAATTATTTCAATTGTGAAGATAGTTGTAATTCTTGGCTTTTTAGTTTTAATTCATGAAGCGGGGCATTTCTTAGTCGCTCGTTTATGCAAAATAAAAGTAAATGAGTTTGCTATAGGATTTGGTCCGCTAATTTGGAGCAAAGAAACCGAGAAAACCAAGTATTCTATTAGATTAATACCACTTGGTGGCTATGTTAATATGCTGGGAGAAGAAGAACGCTCAGACGAAGAAGGCTCTTTTAGCAAAGCGAGCATACCTAAAAAAATTGCAATAGTGGCTGCTGGAGGGCTTGTTAATATTGTATTTGCAGTTGTTCTTTATGTTATCTTAATAGCAATAGTTACAGGTAATATTGGCGAGGCAATTAGCTCTTCTGGTGACTTAATTATGGCAATGGTAGAAAGCATAAAATTATTATTTACAGGAGGAGTTTCGGTTGATAATTTAATGGGGCCAATTGGAATTTCTGAAGTAGTAGCACAGACTAGCGGAATTATAGACTTCTTGTACATTATGGCATTGGTCTCGGTGTCACTTGGATTTACTAATTTATTACCATTTCCACCACTTGATGGAGGAAAAATACTTATATACATTATTGAGGCGATTCGCAGGAAGCCTCTAAAAGAAGATTTTGAGTTGAAGCTTCAACTAGCTGGCTTTCTGGTTTTGATTACTTTATCGGTTTATGTTGCATTTAATGATGTGGGGAGAATACTTGGGTAAATAGGAGATGAACTTAGGTGGAAAAAACGATTAAAGAGATTTTTAAAGATTATGATTCAAATAGTTTTTCACTTAATAGTGGTAGAATAAAATCAATTAATTTGTTCAAAAAAACTAACACATTAGAGATAATAATCACAGCGGATGAATTTATAAAAATCGAAGATATATACAAATTCGAGCAATACTTAAAACAAAGATTTAATATATTTGATGTAAATATTAAGGTCGAGTATTCTAACGAAATTAATATTGATATTGAGAAAGAATGGAATTTAATTATATGCTATATGGCTCATAAACATCCATTAAGTAAAGCGTTTTTAAGAAATAGTACTATAGAAATAAATAATAACGAAATTAAAGTAAATATGGCAATGAAAGGAAAAATGGTACTTGATGCAAAAGGCTTTAATACAATATTATCAAAAATAATAGAAGATATTTACGGGTTAAAATATAAAATTACATTTGTGGAAAACGTATCTGAAGAAGCGGTTAAACAATACATGGGGCATGCAATGCAGCTTGAAAAAGAAGCTATTATGTATGCACAACAGATGGAAGAAGAGGAAAGACAAGAGCATGCAGAAAGTGGAGAAAATGGAGCGCATTCAAAAGCACAAAAAGCTCAATCAAAAGATACAACAAATGGTGCACCAAATACGCAAGAGGTTAGTGTGCCTATAGAAGTTCCACAAGATAAACCACAAGAAGAATCACCATTAATTTTTGGTAGAAGTTTAAAACTAAAGGAGCAATTGGTTAAAGTAATTGATTTAAGTGTGGATAGTGGAAAGGTACAGTTAGACGGAGAGATACTAAATATAGATTCACGTGAGCTAAAAAGCGGAAAAGTGCTTGTTATGTTCGACTTATATGATGGAAGTAGTACAATTACTTGCAAGGCATTTTCAGAGGGAGACAAGTCAAAAGATTTAATAAAAAAATTAAAAGGAGCTAAAGGAATAAAGCTAGAAGGAACTGCTCAATTTGACCCATTTGCAAAAGAGCTCGGGGTTATTGCAAATACTATAATAGAAAGCTCAGGATTAAAGAAACAAACTAGAATGGATAATGCAAAAGAAAAAAGAGTTGAGCTACATATGCACACACAAATGAGTCAAATGGATGGTATGACATCAGCTACTGCTTTACTGAAACGAGCAGTAAAATGGGGAATGAAATCCATTGCTATAACAGACCATGGAGTAGTACAAGCTTTCCCAGAGGCACATAAATATTTAGAGAAAGACCATCCGGATTTAAAAGTTATTTATGGGGTTGAAGCATATCTAGCACCAGATAGAACCCCTGTTGTATCTTTTGGAAAAGGACAGGACATAGACACTACATACTGTGTGCTTGACCTGGAAACTACAGGATTTTCATTTAGAACAGAGAAAATTACTGAAATTGGAATTATGAAAATAAGAAATGGAGAAGTATTAGACGAATTTTCTTGTTTTGTAAATCCTGAAAAGCCAATACCACAAAGAGTTGTAGAAGTTACAAATATTACAGATGATATGGTTAAAGATGCAGAGACAATTGATAAAGTGTTCCCTAAAATGATGGACTTTATAGGTGATAGCATTTTGGTAGCACATAATGCGGACTTTGATATTGGATTTTTAAAGTATAATGCAAAACAATTAGAATATACATTGGATAATACATACATAGATACATTACGTTTGTCAAAAGAGCTATTTCCGGATTTTAAAAAATATAAGTTGGGAATAATTGCTGAAAATCTAGGCATTAAAGTAGAAGTGGCTCACAGAGCATTGGACGATGTTGACACAACTGTCAAAGTATTTAAAGTAATGATAGATATGTTAAAGGAAAAAGGCGCAAAGAAAATAGAAGATATAGATGAGTTGTGTGCTGGGAAAACAGATTATAAGAGACTTCCAACATATCATGCTATTATTTTAGCGCAAAACTATGTAGGATTAAGGAACTTATACAAATTAATTTCTTTCTCTCATTTACATTATTTTTATAAAAAGCCACGTATCTTAAAATCATTGTACAAAAAGTATTCTGAAGGGCTAATACTTGGTAGTGCATGTGAGCAGGGAGAAATATATAGAGCAATTGTAGCAGGAAAGACAGATGAAGAGATTGAGGCAATTGCAGCAGATTATGACTATTTAGAAATTCAGCCACTTGGAAATAACATGTTCATGGTACGAAATGGAACAGTACCAGACACAAAAGCATTGGAAGATATAAATAAAAAGATAGTTGAGCTTGGAGACAAGCTTGGCAAGCCGGTAGTAGCAACTTGTGATGTACATTTTATGGACCCACAAGATGAAATTTATAGACGTATTTTAATGGCTGGACAAGGTTATGATGATGCAGATGAGCAAGCACCACTTTACCTTCGTACAACTGAAGAAATGCTTAAAGAATTTGAATATTTGGGTGAA
>CAJFHE010000033.1:13146-20468 GCA_904378095.1 uncultured Clostridia bacterium
CCACATATAGATGGATGCGAGCAGACTATAAAAGATATTGCATATAATAAAGCACATGAGTTATATGGAGACCCACTTCCAGATTTAGTACAGGAAAGACTAGATAAAGAGCTAAACTCTATTATAAAAAATGGATTCTCAGTTATGTATATCATTGCACAAAAGCTGGTGTGGAAATCAAATGAAGATGGATACATAGTTGGCTCCAGAGGCTCTGTAGGCTCATCATTTGTGGCAAATATGACAGGTATTACAGAGGTAAATTCACTTCCACCACATTATAGGTGTCCTAATTGCAAATACTCTGACTTTACAGATTATGGTTATGCCTGTGGATTCGATTTGCCAGATAAAGATTGTCCAAAATGCGGAGCAAAAATGGTAAAAGATGGAATAGATATACCATTTGAGACTTTCTTGGGATTTAATGGAGATAAAGAGCCAGATATTGACTTAAACTTCTCTGGCGAGTATCAAGCAAAAGCACATAGATATACGGAAGTAATTTTTGGTAAGGGTACAACTTTTAAAGCAGGAACTGTAGGTACGGTAGCTGATAAAACTGCATATGGATATGTTAAAAAGTATTATGAAGAAAGAGGAATACCAATAAACAATGCAGAGGTGTTAAGATTAGCACAAGGCTGTACAGGAATAAAAAGAACAACAGGTCAGCACCCAGGAGGAATTATAGTTGTACCAAAGGGAAGAGAAATTTATGAATTCTGTCCAGTACAACATCCAGCAGATGACCCTAACTCAGACATAATTACCACACACTTTGACTATCACTCAATAGACCAGAACCTATTAAAACTTGATATACTAGGACATGATGACCCTACAATGATAAGAATGCTATATGATATAACAGGAATAGACCCAACAAAAGTGCCTCTTGACGACAAAGAAACAATGTCAATATTTAGCTCTACAGATGCTTTAGGAGTAACACCTGAGCAAATCAAGAGTAAAGTTGGAAGCTATGGAATACCAGAGTTTGGAACAAAATTTGTAAGAGGAATGCTAGTAGACACAAAACCAACTACATTTGACGAATTAATACGTATATCTGGATTATCACATGGTACAGACGTATGGCTTGGAAATGCACAAAGAACCTTAAATGAGGCAATCTGTTGCCGTGATGATATAATGATATACTTAATAAAGAAAGGACTCCCACCAAATCATGCATTCAAGATAATGGAAACAGTACGTAAAGGTAAAGCGTTAAAAGACCCAGAAAAATGGGCAGAATATGTGGCAATGATGAAAGAGCATGATGTGCCAGAATGGTATATTAAATCATGTGAAAAAATAAAATACATGTTCCCAAAAGCACACGCAGCAGCGTATGTAACAAATGCATTCAGAATAGCGTGGTTTAAAGTGCATGAGCCAAAAGCATACTATGCAGCATACTTCACAATTAGAGCAGACGAATTCGATAGCGACATAATGTGCTATGGAAAACAAAAAGTAATAAATAAAATGAAAGAGATAGACTTGGCTGGAAATAGTGCTACAACAAAGGACAAGAATATGTATGCAATATTAGAGCTTGTACTAGAAATGTATGAGAGGGGAATAAACTTCTTACCAATAGATTTATATAAGTCTCATGCAACTAAATTTTTAGTAGAAGAGGACGGAATCCGTCCACCATTAAATAGCATACCTGGACTTGGAACAGTTGCAGCAGAAGGAATAGACGAAGCAAAAAAAGATGGAAAATTCATGTCAATCGACGATATGAAAATCCGCTCAAAGATAGGAAAATCAGTAATAGAGCTTTTAGATAAAGTTGGCTGTTTAAAAGGAATGAGCCAAAGCAATCAAATGAGCTTATTTGGATAAATCTTGTTTTTGAGGACGGAGGAAAAAAACAAGATTTAACTTGCACATTAGGGACACTCCTTTTTGTGCAAGTTTTTGCACGTTTGGGACACTCCTTTTCGACCAAGTTCTTACACATTAGGGATACTCCTTTTTGAATTAAAGTTATAGAATACTATATAATCTCTTTTAACAAAAACATTATTCGACATAATATCTTTCTTAAATTAAAAAAGTAACAAATAATCTAACTAAAACTGGTTTCCATAAAATATTTCAAATATTTTTGTGGATAACTTTAAAAATACAACCCACTGTTTATAGTTATTCACAGAGTTATCCACATTATCCACATGTATGTGGATAGAAAATTGTTAAAAAAATACAATAATAATGTAACATAATGTCGTAAATAATATAAAAAAATAATTATTTATATTAAAAAGTAGAATTATGTCTGTGGATAACTTTCACTCTAATTCTTTTAAAAATCTTGACTTTTATACTGTATACTGATAAAATTTAACAATGGAAAATGACATAAAAAGGAAGGAATGTAAAAAATGAGAAGAGATTTAGGCGTAACATTGACATTATTAGCTATTGCAGCAGTTATAGCAATTCTTATTTGTATTATTGGCTATTGTTTTTTATTTAGTCAAAATGGAATTATTACTGTGTTAGCTAACACAAAAGAAATGCTAGTGAGAAGTTACGAAGGAGAAGCTCAAACCCTATCAAAACTAGAAGAGTATGTTGATAGTTTTATACCAGAGAAACAAGAGGATAAAATTTATTTAAGTTACATAGGTGAGTAAGATAATTTTTTACATAAAGACAGGAGAGTATTTTCTGTCCAAATTCAAGAAAAGAAAGGAATAAAAAGATGAGTAATTTAACAATGGATAAATTAGTAAGTTTGTGTAAGAACAGAGGTTATGTATATCCAGGCTCTGAAATTTATGGAGGTTTGGCTAACACATGGGATTATGGACCTCTAGGAGTGGAGTTAAAGAATAATATAAAAAATGCGTGGCGAAAGAAATTTATTCAAGAAAGCAAACATAATGTGGGCTTGGATGCAGCAATTTTGATGAATCCAGAAGTGTGGGTGGCATCAGGCCATGTTGGTGGATTTTCTGACCCACTAATTGACTGTAAAGAATGTAAAACAAGACATAGAGCAGATAAGTTGATTGAAGAATGGGCTCATGAGCAATGTAAAGACATGATAGCAGATGGTATGAGCGATGAGCAAATGATTAATTTTATAAAAGACAATCATATACCTTGTCCAAATTGTGGAAAAGAAAATTTCACAGATATTCGTAAATTCAATTTAATGTTCAAAACATTTCAGGGAGTTACAGAGGATTCAAAATCAGAAATTTATTTAAGACCAGAAACAGCACAAGGAATATTTGTGAATTTTAAAAATGTTTTACGTACAACAAGAAGAAAATTGCCTATGGGAATTGCTCAAATAGGTAAAGCTTTTAGAAATGAAATCACTCCTGGAAACTTCACATTTAGGACACGTGAGTTTGAGCAAATGGAGTTAGAATTTTTCTGTAAACCAGGAACAGATTTAGATTGGTTTAAATATTGGAAGGACTTTTGTGAAAATTGGCTTTTAAGTTTAGGAATGAAAAAAGAGAATATTCGTTTACGTGACCATTCTGCAGAAGAATTAGTATTTTATAGCAAAGCAACAACAGATATAGAGTTTGCATTCCCATTTGGCTGGGGAGAATTATGGGGAATTGCAGATAGAACAGATTATGATTTGAAGCAACATATGGAGCATTCAAAAGAAGATATGAGTTACTTAGATCCAGAGACTAATGACAAGTATGTACCATACTGTATAGAGCCATCTCTAGGATGTGATAGGGTAGCATTAGCTTTCTTGTGCAATAGCTATGACGAAGAAGAAATTGCAGAAGGAGATGTAAGAACAGTTCTACATCTACATCCAGCAATAGCACCATATAAAGTTGCAGTTCTTCCACTTTCTAAAAAGCTAAGTGAAAAAGCAGAAGAAGTTTATGAGAACTTATCAAAGAAGTTTATGTGCGATTATGATGAAGCAGGTAGCATTGGTAAAAGATATAGAAGAGAAGACGAAATAGGAACACCATACTGTGTCACAATAGATTTTGATACTTTAGAAGACAATAGCGTAACAATTAGAGATAGAGACACTATGGAGCAAGTTAGAGTTAAAATTGATGAATTAGAAGATTGGATACAAGAAAAAGTAAAATTCTAAATTTTAAAAATAAATACCAAAGAAGGGATTTGGAAAAATGGGTAATATTAAATACATTTTAAAAAGATTAAAAACAATGGACAAAAAAGCAATGTTTGACAAAATAGATTCTATTCATAAAAAAACAGGTAAATCAAAGCTATATCTTCTATGGGATATGCAAAGATGTGCTAGAAAATATGGCGCAGGCTATATGGATTATGACTTGTTTGAGATGTATAACTTAACTCCAGAGCAGCGTGATACATATATTACTAGAGGAAGAAATAATGCAATTGTTGCTAAGTATAATGATAAATCGTATTTTCATTTGTTTGAAAATAAAAACGAGTTCAATGAACTATTCAAAGACTATGTAAAACGTGATTGGATAAATGTAAAAGGGACTCCAAAGGAGGATGTAATTGCATTTATGCAAAGACACCATGAATTTATGGCAAAGCCTGTTGATGGTGGATGCGGACATGGCATAGAAAAAATTAATACAGAAGATTATGCCTCTTTAGACGAAGTATATGATAAATTAGTAGAAGGGAACAGTAACTTCGAGTTAGAAGAGGTAATTAAACAACATCCTGCAGTTGCAGCAATTTATCCGGATGCAATTAATACAGTAAGAGTAGTTACCATACTAAAAGATGGAGTTTCACATGTGATTTGTGCTTATTTTAGAATAGGAAATGGAAAATTTGTTGACAATTTTAACAGCGGCGGAATGGTAGCGCCAGTAAATGAGCAAACTGGCGAGGTAATAGATAGAGCAATTGATAAAAAGAAGAATTTATATGAAACTCACCCACAAACAGGAGCAAAAATAAAAGGATTTAAATTCCCAGACTGGGATAAGGCTATAGCAATGTGCAAAGAAGCAGCTAAAGTAGTACCTCAAATGGGATATATAGGCTGGGATGTTTGTTTTACACCAGATGGACCAATTTTTGTAGAAGGAAATGAATTTCCTGGCCATGATATATATCAACTTCCAGAGCACACGCCAAATAAGATTGGCATGATGCCTAAGTTTAACATATGATGTGCCACGTGGGACTACTTTAGAACAATAATAAAAATAGGAGAAAAAGTTGAAGAAAAAAGGATTTAAGAAAACAGCCCATTCTTTTATGAAAAATGTTGTGATTTTAATATGCTCACAATTGCTTATAAAAGTATTAGGACTAATTTATAAACTAGTTATAACTAACATAGAAGGTTTTGGCGACACAGGTCTTGGATACTACTCGGCTGGATATCAAATATATGCATTATTGCTCACACTTTCATCAATAGGAATACCAAGTGTTATATCTAAACTAGTATCAGAAAGACTTGCAATTGGAGATACAAAAGGTGCACAAAGGATATTTAGAGTTGCATTCAAATTCTTTACTACTATAGGATTAGTTCTATCCATAGGATTATTCTTTGGCGCTGACTTTATTGCTACAAATATTTTAAATGTTCCAGATGTAGCATATGTAATGAAAGTCCTATCTCCTGCAATACTATTTGTTGCAATGTCAGCTGTATATAGAGGATACTTCTCAGGACAACAAAACATGAAACCTACGAGTGTATCGCAGACACTTGAGCAATTCCTAAACTGTGTGCTTTCTATAACATTTGTATATGCATGTATAGGAAAAGACCCATACATTATGGCAGCAGCAGGTAACTTGTCTACGACATGTGCAATAGTAATTACATTTACATATTTGTTAATGTATTATAAACATAATAAGATAAATACAAAAGATTCAATTGAGTCGCCAGAAAGAAGAAAATCAGATAAAGAATTATTAAAAACAATTTTAGGTATATCAATACCAATCACTGTAAGCTCGCTAATTTCAGTAATTAGTGGAGTAATAGATACAGCAACCGTAAGTAACTGCATACAAATTTCTTTGCAAGATGCAGGAATGACAAAAGAAGCTCTAGAGCAAGCAGCAATGTCAGCAACAGGAATTTTGTCAAAAGTAGATACATTAGTAAGTTTCCCACTTGCAATAAATTTAGCATTTTCTACGGCTCTAACACCGGCAATATCAGAAGCTTTAGCTATTAAAGATAGAAAAACAGCATCACGTAGATTATCTTTCTCATTCTTTGCTTCATTAATAATTATATTGCCATGCTCATTAGGATTTATATCACTAGCTCAGCCAATACTAGAAATGTTATATCCAACAGCTTCAGATGGAGCAGGAGTATTTATGATAGCTTCGGTTTCAATGATACTTACTGCATTATCTCAAACGCTAACAGGTGGATTATATGGAGTAAATCAATCAAAAATACCGGCAATAGCTGCAGGCTTAGGCGCTGTGATAAAATTCATATTAAACATGATATTAATCAGCAATCCAAATATAGGAATATATGGAGCAGCAATAAGCTCATTTATATATCAAGTAATAGTGTTCTTCATATGCTATAACGTAATGAATAGATGCGTAAATATGCACATTAAATTTAAGACACATATTTTAAAACCTGTTATATCTGCGTTAGGAATGGGTGTAATAGTATTCTTGGGATATAGATTGTTTAGCTCATTCTTAGGTAACACAGTAAGTACAGTTCTATCAATCTTGTTAGGAGCAATTTCATATTGCCTATTGATATTATTTACAAAGGCACTTACTAAAGAAGATATAATGATGATTCCTTATGGTACTAAAATTTATGGAGTGCTTGTAAAGCTTAGAATATACAAAGAGGAAAGGGAGCCACTAAAGTAAGGTTGAAAAATAATTGTATTTTGGCGTTGTTGAACTTCACTTCGAAAATCCTCGGAGTACACCAAGTACGCCTCCGGTTTTCTTGCTCGTTCGCCTAGCCAAAACAGCAATTCTTTTTCAACCTTGAGCAAATAGTAAAACAACTGCATATAATAGAGGAAAAAATGAAGTATTTTATAATTTATTTAGTAGTAATTAACTTAATAGCATTTCTTGCAATGTATATAGATAAGAGAAGAGCGAAGTATGGAAAATGGAGAATACCAGAGCAAACCTTATTTGTACTTGCTTTAATCGGTGGAAGTATTGGAGCTATTGCAGGGATGTATACATTTAGGCACAAGACTAAGAAACTTAGATTTTCCATTGGCTTTCCAGTAATTTTAGTTTTACAAATAATACTTATAATTTCTATTTGGAATGACTTCTTTGCATAAATTGACATAATGTGATATAATGGAGGATATAGA
>CAJFHE010000034.1 GCA_904378095.1 uncultured Clostridia bacterium
GTAATCATGCTTCTATCTCTAGGACTTAACTTATCCTCTCTTGACCAAATTTCTCCAAATAAAACATCATCATTTAGCTCTGCAAATTTTGGAGCTAATTTTCCCAACTTATCTCTACCTGCTGTTTGTTTTTCCATACTACATCATCCTTTCAATTTTTATTTTTTATTACTAAGGCTAACTTTCCTTAGTCTGTGCGTGTACTTGTTGAGAACAAATATACATAAGTACATCAAAGCTTTGCTTTCGGTAACGCACAATTATCTTATACCACTTAAAGTTTACTTTAAGTCAATAGCTATTTACTATTTTTTGCGAATTTAGGTATTGTCCCTAATTTCGCATTTTCGACTATTTAAAAAATTTTCTTAAACCTATTTTTCCCAAACTGCACTACTTTTCCTTCCGCTATTGTTATTACTTTATTTATATCTGTAATTACTTCTCCATCTACTTTTACGCCATTACCTAAAATCATTCTTTTAGCTTCACTTTTAGAACTTGCAAATCCAATTTCTACTAGTAAATCACATATATTAATTTCCTTTTTATCTATTTTCACTTCTTCTACATTATCTGGTATTTCTCCTTTTGCGATATTTATGTATCTTTCCTTAATGCTTTCAAATTCATTAACATCATCATACATTTTTAGTAATTCTTTCGCAAATAACATATGTGCTTCTCGTATATCTCCACTCATTATCTTATCAATTTCATCAGTTGATAAATCAGTTGCGAGTTCAAAATATTGTCTTAAAACAACATCTGGTATCTTCATGCTTTTTTCAAACTTTTCAAATGGTGAATCTGTAAGACCTATATAATTGTCTAATGATTTACTCATTTTCTCTTTTCCATCTAGTCCTACTAGTAACGGAAATGTCATTACAACTTGACTTTCTTGTCCATAATCTTTTTGTAGCTCTCTTCCTACTAACAGATTAAATGTTTGGTCTGTTCCACCTATTTCTATATCCGCTTTTAATTCTACAGAATCGTGTCCTTGCATCAATGGATACAACAGTTCATGCATGGAAAGAGGTAAATTATTTTCAAATCTATTTTTGAAATCGTCTCTCTCCATTATTCTTGCTACTGTGTATTTACTTGTTAATTTTATTACATCTGCAAAATTCATTTTTGATAACCATTCTGAATTAAATGCTATTCTTGTTTTATTTTTGTCTAGTATTTTTGTTGCCTGTTCTAAATAGGTTTCTGCCGATTTCCTAGTTTGTTCAAATGTTAATGCTGGCCTCGTTTTATTTTTACCAGAAGGGTCTCCTATCATTCCTGTAAAATCACCTACAACAAATACTACTTCATGTCCCATGTCTTGAAATTGCTTTAATACTCTTAAAACCACACTATGACCTATATGCAAATCTGGTCTTGATGGATCTGCTCCAAGCTTTATCGTTAATTTTTTATCACTATTTATTTTTCTATCCAAATCTTCCTCTGAAAAAATTTGTACTGCTTTTCTTTTTATTATTTCTAACTTATCATTCATATTTATTCCTTCCTTTCTAAAAAAGCCAATCCATCCATTAAAGGACAAATTGACTTCGTTGTACCACCTTCTTATTCTACCTCTGTTTTCCATAATCCATGTTTATTACAATATGCATATATTGTAGAATTTGGAATATATTTGAATCTAACTTCTGGTTTTTGATTTGGCTCAAGTCTTATTCTTGTTGTTTGATTATCACTTACTTGTGCAATCCACATTATATAATGTTCTTCTACCATAGGATGTTCTACTTCTCCCACCCTTACTATAATTTCATTTCCATCTTTCTCATATACAGGTACGTGTTTTTCTGTTGCAGCATCTTGGCTGTTTGCAACTAATAGCTCCATTTCTTTTCCACAACACCTAATATGATTTATGTCTCCATCAATTAGTCCTATTATATTTCCACAAATTTCGCATTTATAAAATACTGTATTTTTTCTTTCCATTTTACATTACCTCCTACTTTTTTGTATATATTATCATAGGAATGACTTGTTTGCAAGTTCTTTTAATCTAAATAATTTATTACTTTATCTATATCTTCTTCGATTAGAACTGCATTTTCTTCCCTTTCTGTTACTAAAGTGTGAATAATTTGTCCTACAGTATGAATATGAATAACAAACTTTGCTGGCAAGTTATATTCTTTTGTTAAAAATGCTTTTCCAGTTTGTAATTCCTCTTGTAGATATTCATTTTCTTTTAGTAGGTATTCTATTAAATAATCTAACCAATTACCTGTACCTGCTTCTTCAGCAAGTAAGTCTCCACTTTGGCCTAATCCTGATGAAGCTTATACTTATCTCTAAGTTCTGCTATTTCTTTCATCATTGGAGACTTATGATGTGCATCTAGTGCCTCTTCACTCTCCCACCTGTCAATTAGCAAAACTGTTTCTTTGTCATCCATTGGAAAGAAATATTCATATTTCTTATTCCATGGCTCTTTTCTTACTCTTTCTACTATTCCACTCAATACCATCTCTTCTGCAAATTTCCTTGCTGCTCCGTTTTCTCCTGTATAGTAGATATTTATTGTTAGATTCATTTTACGCCTCCTTCACAGAATAAATTTATTATAAAGTTATTGATATTAGTGTCACCATTTCATTATCTCTAATTTACTCTTTCAATAGTAATTTCAAAATTGCCATTCATATTGCCAAGTATTTCTGTTCCAGACTCAATTGCTCCTAGTTTGTATAAAGAATTAGAATATCTAAAGTCTTCATAAAATATTGATAGATTTCCCCATGGTGCATAATATGAAAAATCTCCGACTTTCGGTGTATATCCTGAAGGTAATCCTTCTGTTGATAGTTCACTTGGTAAAGTTGCAATTTTTTCTGTACTATTAAAATCTTCAAAAGTCAATGTTAAAGGTAACATTTCTAATAATTCTTTACTTGCTACATTATCATCTAACCTTACAAATATTTCATTTCCATTTACAGTTAATTTAATTCTTGCTTTTTCCATATTTTCTTCATCTTCTTCATTTATATTATTGTTATATAATTTTTCATTTTCACTATTTTGATTAATTCCAAGAACCATTGCAATTACTGCTATTATTATGATAATAATTAAAATAACTATTGTAAGTATTTTTTTATTCATACATTTCCTCCATTTCATATATTTCTTATTTATTTAATCTTCTTTCCTAATTCATAAGCTTCTTCGTAAAAATGTCTTGGCATCATTCCAACTGTTCCACAACCTTTTCCAATAATCATGCCTTCGTCTTTGTAATTCATATAGCTTACTAATTTTTTATAATGTACGATTAATGGTTCTACTGTGGAGTCATCCGTATTCCAGCAAGTCATTATATATGCTGTTTTTAATCTTTTACGACTTATCCTTCCCGTCCTTGAATAAAATCTATCAATAGCAGCTTTTAATGGAGCTGTCATTGCAAAATAATATACAGGTGTTGCAAAAACTAACATATCTGCTTCCTCTATATTATCTAAGATATTTACCATATCATCCTTAAATACACAGTCTCCGTCCATTCCACAATGATTACATCCTATGCAAGGATGAATATTTAAATGAGCTGTATCGAATCTCACAATTTCGTTACCATTTTCTTCTGCACCTCTTATAAATTCATCTACCAAAGTATTTGATGTTCCATGTAAATTATAACTTCCCGTTAATATTACAATTTTCATAAATCATACCTCCATTTTTAATTATATTCTTTTTATTGTATTTCTTTTTCAGCAAGATAATAGTTTTAAAATTCCACTATACGCAATATCATATATTGTTAATCTTTCAAATGGAACGTCTGCTTTTTCCATAGCTTCTTTTTGCTTATCTGTTACAACTGCATAAGGATATATTCCGTACATAAGGGGGAAAAATGAAAATATAAATTCATTTTTTTGTTTTTCGTCCATATTAGTAGCAAATTTGTCAAGACATTTTTTTACTGCTTTTATTGAATTTCCATAAGCTTGTTTAAACTCAACTAGTGCTTCTATTCTACTATTTTCTTCCATATCATATAAATTCATAGATAATAATTTTAATAAATTGGGTCTTTTTTCAATGGTATGTGCTAATTTACTTGAAAAATCTTCTTTTGATAGTTTATCATTTTCATCGTACACTTTATTTAAATCCTCTATCCATTCCTCATATTCTCTTTGGAAAAGTGCTAAAAATATCTCTTCCTTTGTCTGAAAGTAGTTATAAATGGATGTACGAGAAAATGAAGTTTTTTCTCCGATTTGTTTAATGGTTATATCTTTAAAATTTTCTTTTTCATATAATTTTTCACATGCGTTAATAGTTTCTTCTCTTCTTGCGTCAACTATTTTCTTCGTCATTTTTTTCTTGCTCCATTCTTTTTATTTTTCTGACACTGTGTCAGTTTGATTATTATATATCATAATTCTGACACGGTGTCAGTATATTTTGTAAAAAAATACAGGCATGTAATTTTTACCTGTATCTTTATAAATTTCATTATGCTTGTGGGAAGAAATATCCTGCTGTCATATCCAAGTAATTTAATCCACTATATTCTGAATATTTTGCTTTTACTTTTTCTTTAAATTCTTCCGCATTTGAACTCTCTTTTGCTAATCTTTTTATAATTTCTAAATAATCAATTTTTGTTTCTACATCTTTTAATGTTTCTGGAACATAATGGCTTGATAATATTAAATTATATCCTTTTTTATACTATTATTGATTTTACTTATGTTCGCTATTTACTTTTTAGTTTATTTTTGTTATACTTTAAATAGTTCGTTTTGCAAAATTATTACTATAAATTATTTATATAAGAAAATGGAGGTACGCATACGAAAAAAGATTTACCAGCATGCCCTGTAGAAATAACAATGGGACTAATTGGAGAAAAATGGAAAGTACTAATTATTAGAGATTTGCTTACAGGCACCAAAAGATTTGGAGAACTAAGAAAATCTGTTACAGGAATTACTCAAAAAGTATTAACAAATAACTTACGACAAATGGAAGCTTCTGATTTGGTAAAAAGAAAAGTATATGCAGAAGTTCCGCCTAGAGTAGAATACTCTTTAACAGAAACAGGGCATAGTTTAAAGCCTATTTTAGATTCTATGGTTAAATGGGGAAATGAATATCGTATAAAACAAAAATAGCAGAAATAAATCTGCTATTTTTACTTTTCAAACAATTATATTAAAATTGTCTTATATCTTTTGCGAATGTAAAAGGTATGATTTCATTATCATTCGTTTCTTTATATGCTTTTTCTTCATGCATATAGTTTGATATTTCATGACTACTATATCCTTTGAATTTATCTATTACCTTATCAATAATTTCTTTTTCTTTACTTTCCAATTTTTTTAATTTATATTCTTCATTGAATTCAATTCTATATTCTTCATACTCTTTATCATTGATAAATAAATTAGATTTTAAAGATGATAGTTCAATTATCTCCTTATGTCCAATTGGTAATGCACCATATGGCATATGTGTATATACTAATCCTGTTATAGAATAACCTCTATTCTTGTAGCTTAGAGCATCTATATACCATAATAATTTCATTAGTACAACCTTTTTAACTTGGTTCATTTCTTTAGTAATATATCCGGACTATATTTTTTAATTTTTCAATATCTAATATTCTATTTCCATTTTCTATTGATTCATTATTATATTCAGCATATTTTGCTATAAGTTCTTGTTCATTCAGAAAACTTATCACATTTTTGTCAATTATATCTTTGATATTTTTTTCTATATTCTCATATCTTTTAAATTTTGCTTTATTTTTCTCCAATAACTTTAGTGCAAATAATGGATTATCATTCAATTCTCGAATCATATTATCCACACTAGCATCTTGAATTTGTTTTGTTTCATACCTAGTTATCGTAATTTCACCCAAATTTAATAAAAATGCCATTTCACTTTGTGTTAATCCATATTTTTCTCTTATTTCTTTTATTTCTTTCGAGGTTAATAAATCTTTTTTTCTTCTGTATGCATCTAAACTATTAACTAAATTTATATTCCATAGTTCTCCAGTCATAAATATATTATTATCCGTATACTTATTACATTTATAATATAATTCTTTATATTTAATTTTCTCTCCTTTTATTATCGTTTCTTTTTCTTCCTCTATTAAACTAACTTCATGAATTTCTTCACAAATTGAACAAAACATATTTACTTTTTTTAATTCTTTCATATACTTTTCCTCCTTTCATCTAAATGGAAATTTTGTTATTTTATATTCAGCATAATGAAATGACATGCATAATATTATTTTATTATCATAACTCTGTATTTTAATTTTTATATATACTTGCCTTTTGTTATATTCCTTACAAAATATATAATAATTTCGTGATTTTATATTTCTTTCATCTCTACAACATTCTACATATTCACTAATTTTTAGCTTTTTTAATTCTTCTTTTATATCTTTGTCAGTAAATCCTAAATCTCTTAAACAATAATCTGTTGAAAATTCTATTGCTTTATCTTGTCTTGGAATGATGTTTAGTTTCGATTTAGGATTCTCTAGTATTTCTTTCAATTCTTTTAAAAATATTTGTATATCTCCTTTTGTTGTAGTATATCCTCCTGACACCTTTTAACCTCCAGTTGTTATTAGCTATCAATTGATAGTTAATAACATTATATTATTTATTGGTTAAAATGTCAAGCAATTTATTGATTATATTACAAAAAACTTATTTGTTCATTTACTATTTTTCAGCTCTTTTGTTTGGCCTCTGTTATATTATCCTCTTTACTTACTTTGCCAATTAAAAAAGGAGAATTCTCATCATGTTTTCTCATATTTTCCAATACTAATTCCTTATTATAATTAGCATAACAATATTTACATAGATGACCACATGTATTATATGCACCAATATCATTCCCCATTAAGCAATTACAGTCTTCTCTTAGATTTTTTACTTTCGGTGGATTCAAGGAATACTCTATTGCCTTTTCCACTATTTCTTTACTCATGCATCCACTAATATCTAGTCCATATTCTGCAAGATATGTTTTTTCGCAACAACTGTGTATTACTATATCATTTTCTTTTCCTATTTTGCTAAATGCTTTCGCCATTTCAATTTGTTCATCCTTTGTTGGTGGCTTTATGTCAGGTGCATTACGTTTAACTTTTTCATACAAGTCTAGAAAACTGATAGTACAGTCATGTGTGTACCATTTTAGTTCTTTTGTCATTTTCTCAAAACATTCTATATGTTTTTCTACATTGAAACCATTACCTATAAATATTGGATCGTATCTCCATCCTATTGCATTAGCTCCAATATGATTTGATAATTTCTTAAAACTCTCTATCACTTTTTCCTTATCTGGAACATTTGGTTCTATATCTTTTCCATAAGGTGTTATTGTTACAAACCAATATTGTTTATATTTATCTAATTCATCTAAATATTTTAGCTCTGTTCTCATTCCTGTATTTATTATCATTTTTGCTCCTTTACAAATTGTAATTTGTAGGGATGATTACTGCTCTTCATACCATTTTGCAAATTCTTGCATTGCTTGTACTGAGCCATCAACTTTTCTTCTATTTTCTCTCTCTTCTGAATCCATTTCAGCCAATGTTTTATCAAATCCAAATGGTTTAAAGATATACCATAAGTCTGACCATTTTTCTTCCCTGTTTAAACCTAGGATTTCATTTGATAAGTTTCCGAGGATGTCTTCCATAAAAATAATGTATATTTTTTCCATCGTGATATGCCAAACATTCATTAAATGCACATTTTCTATTTTCTTTTCCTTCCATTAACTTTAAAATTCCTTCTATTCCTATTGTATCTAATGAGAAATTAACAAATGCTCTTGGAAATCCATTTAATTCATCTATTCTAAAATCCGTATCTAATGCTATACACGGTCTTTTTACTATTTCAAAAGCCTCTTTTACTTTTGCAGTTGCTATTTCTTTTATATCATCACTTCTAGGCTCATCTAATTCATAATTAAATGTAGTAAATTTTAAATTTTTAAAATATTTTTCAGCTGATTTTATCTTTCCTGTATTATGTGTTACAAAAACTATTTCTTTTTCCATATTCATTTCTTCCTTACACTTTAAATTACATAAAAGTAAATAAAATAATTAGCAAATATTTTTATTTAACAATTATTCATCTTTTAAATATTTCTCCCAATCCATAAAAGCATGACCTATTCTTACTACTAATGCTTTAGAATTTTCTTCATCTACTATATAAAATACTATATAATTTCTTACATTAGTCTTTCTAATGTTTTTATGCCCAGTTAAATCCTCACTTAAAATAGGCATACTCCCTGCAATATTCTCTAGATTTTTCAATTCCTGTTTAAATAAAATTTTGTATTTGTCTGCTATAATATCTCCTGCTAAACTAAATCGTAGATATGAAATAATATTTTCTAAATCTTGTTCAGCAGTTTCTGAAATCTCAACTACATATTTTTTCATAACATTGCTCCATTCTCTTTATATACTATCAATTTCAGCAAATGCTTCATCTAAAGAAATTACTCTATTTTCTTTTATATCATCTAAACCTTTTTGTAGCTTTTCTTTTAAATCTTTTTTACTCTTTATTGTTACGCTATCTGGAGCTTCTTTATCTATATATGATAGTTTT
>CAJFHE010000035.1 GCA_904378095.1 uncultured Clostridia bacterium
AAAATTAACAGGTATGTCATTCAGAGTACCTACAGTTGATGTTTCAGTAGTTGATTTAACATGTAATTTAGCAAAACCTGCAACATATGAAGAAATATGTAATGCAGTAAAAAAAGCATGTGAAAACGAAATGAAAGGTATAATGGAATATACAGATGAGCCAGTTGTATCATCTGACTTTATAAGTGACCCACATACATCTATATTCGATGCATCAGCAGGAATTGCATTAACAGATACATTTGTTAAATTAGTTGCATGGTATGATAATGAATGGGGTTATTCAAACAAGCTAGTTGATTTAGCTATGTATATTGCAAATAAATAATGAATAATAAAAGTTACAATTCACATTGTAACTTTTATTGCCAAAGAAAGGATGATTTTTATGAATAAGAAAACAGTTAAAGATATTGATGTTAAAGGGAAAAAAGTGCTTGTTAGATGTGATTTTAATGTGCCATTAAAAGATGGCAAAATAACAGACAACACAAGAATAACAGCAGCACTTCCTACAATAAAATATTTAATGGAAAATGGTGCGAAGGTTATACTTTGCTCACATTTAGGCAGACCAAAGGGAGAAGTAAAGCTAGAATTTTCATTAAAACCAGTAGCAGACGAATTAGCAAGATTATTAAATACTGATGTGAAATTTGCTACAGATATAGTAGGAGAAAGCGCAAAAGAAGTAACTTCATCATTAAATGATGGAGAAGTAGCTTTACTTGAAAATGTTAGATTTGATTCAAGAGAAGAAAAAAATGATGATACTTTATCTACAGAGCTTGCTTCTTTATGTGATGGAATATATGTAAATGATGCATTTGGAACAGCACACAGAGCACATAGCTCAACAGAAGGAGTGTCACATCATGTAAATGAAGCTGTTGCAGGATTTTTAATGGAAAAGGAAATTACATTTTTAAATGGAACATTGGAGCATCCAGAAAAGCCATTTGCTGCAATACTTGGAGGAGCAAAAGTATCAGACAAAATAGGTGTTATAGAAAATTTACTTAAAAAAGTAGATGAAATATTAATTGGTGGAGGTATGGCATATACTTTCTTAAAAGCAAAAGGATACGAAATTGGAAATTCTCTATGTGAAGAAGATAAAATAGAAGAAGCAAAGACAATAATGAAAAAAGCAGAAGAAGCAGGAGTAAAACTAGTACTTCCAGTAGATACAGCTGTAGCACCAGTTCAAACAGAAGTAGACGATACTTTAGATAAAAAAGCAAAACAAAAAGCATTTTTCGATTTCTTAGAAAATTCAGAAGAAAAAGTTGTAGATTCAGATAAAATAGAGGCTGGATGGCAAGGATGTGACATAGGACCACGTACTGCAGAAGTATTTGCAAAAGAATTAGAAGGAAAGAAAACTATTTTATGGAATGGTCCTCTTGGAATTTGCGAAATAGCAAAATTTAGCGTAGGAACTGAAAAAGTAGCAGAAGCAATTGCAAACATAGAATGTACTTCAATCGTTGGTGGAGGAGATTCAGTTGCTGCAATAAAGAAATTAGGATTAGAAGATAAATTTACACATATTTCAACAGGTGGCGGAGCATCACTAGAATTACTAGAAGGAAAAGCTCTACCAGGATTAGTATGCTTAAGTGACAAATAAAAAAGTTAAATAAAAGGGGAAAATATGTCAAAGGAAAAAATAAAAAAATGTGTATCTAAAATATTGATACCAATAATAATAATGACTGTCATATCAGGCTTTTTAACATTAATGCTTTCAGAAGATGTGGGAGAAAAAACTCAATATTTAGATAGTATAGACTATTCTGTGACATTAAATGAAGATGGAAGTATGAAGGTTACAGAAACATGGGATATAAACATTAATAATACTAACACACTGTTCAAGCAATTTAGATTATCTAGCTCCAAATATGGAGATATTACCAATGTGGAGGTATATGACTTAGACAATAATAGAAAATTAGAGCAAATAAATGAGGAAATGTATCATCTACCAAAGGATACTTACTATGGGCTAGAAATTAATTCGGCAACTTTTGAGATTGCTTGGGGCGTAGGAATGGATGGAAAGAAAGGCAACAGAAAATATCAAATATCATATGTTGTTGAAGATGTTGTAACAAGTTATGATGACTGTCAAGAGTTTTATTGGCAGTTCTTAGGTGAGGGAGAAAATACCGTACCAGCCAAAAAAGTTACTGGAACAATAACATTGCCAAAAAATGTGTCTAATATAGATAATTTAAGAGTTTGGGGACATGGTCAAGTAAATGGTAATATAGAAAAAGTAAATACACATGAAGTAAGATTTGATTTAAAAAATCTTGAAGTAGGAGCAATGCTAGAAATAAGAATTGCAACACAAGATAAAATTTTTAATGTTTCAGAATTTAAAACTAGAAATTATAATTATTTAAATACAATGCTAAATGAAGAGACAAAGTGGAGTGAAGAAACTAATAGCATTGTGCAGGTAACTAGAAACATATGGGCTGTATTTATTGCAATTTATGTAATAATTCTTATTATAAATTTAATTAGAATTATTAAGTATAGAAAAGAATTAAAAGAGAGCAACAGTAAAATTGTAGTAAATGAATTAGAATATTTTAGAGATATACCAAGAGGAGATACTGCAACACCAGCAGAAGCGGTATATTTATATAAATACAATAAAAAGAGACTAGGGACAGGAACAGTACAAAAAGATGCAGTATCTGCTACAATATTGGATTTATGCTTAAGAAAGAAAATTCAGCTAAGAATGGCTGACAAGAAAAAAGTGTATATAAAAATAATAGCAGAGCCAGACGGATTAAATGCAGATGAATTAGAAATTTATAAACTATTAAAAGAAGTATCAGACGGCGAAGAAGAATTTGAAATAGAAGAACTCAATAAATATGCTAAAAAGAAATACCAAAAATTTAGTGATAGTATTAATAAATTTGTAAACAAAGCTAGAGAAAGTTTGTATGATTTAAAACTTATAGACAAAGCTGAAGAAAAAGAATATAGAAGATTTAATAGTGCATCTACAAAAAAATCTATGCTTAAATGGCTATATATTTGGTTAATATTTAATTTCTTTTTCGGATTTATACCTATTGTGCAAGAGCAAACCATTTTTGCTTTAGGATTGGGATATCATGAGTGGTATATAAAAGTAATATTATTCTTTTTACCACTAGTTATAGTACTAATGTATAAATGGCATTTACTACATAAACTAGGAAACAAAATATCAGTTTTAACTCAAGCAGGAAGTGATGAAAAGGAGCAATGGAAAGGTTTAGTTAAATTCCTAAAGAACTATTCATTATTAAGCGAAAAAGGAGTTTTAGATTTAGTTTTATGGGAGAAATATTTAGTATTTGCAACTGCATTAGGAATAGGCGAAAAAGTAGTTGAAGAGCTAAAAGCTAATTATCCAGAAGTGTTTATACAAGAAAAATGGGATGATGAAAAAATGCTAAATGAATATCCAATAATTTATTTTGCATGTAATCCATATTATGCAAGTTTAAATATTTCAAATAGTTTTTATGCAATATCAAGCATAGGTAGTAGCACGCAAAAAGCGTATAAAACTTCACAAAGTCAGATAGCAGCACATTCATCCTCATCAGGATCTGGTGGAGGAGGAGGCTTCTCAGGCGGCGGCGGTGGCCGGAGGCGGCCGGCGGACGGAATGGGAGGTAGATAAAATCTTGTTTTTGGGGACGGAGGAAAAAAACAAGATTTTACAAGAAAAGCAACCTTGCACAAAAAAATGAAAGGAGTTATAAAGAAATGAGAAAAAAAGTAATTGCTGGGAACTGGAAGATGAACATGCTTCCAGACGCAGCTATAAGATTTATAGATGAGCTTACACCACTTGTAAAAGACACACAAAATGAAGTAGTACTTTGTGTGCCATATACAGATTTGTTTTATGCTTTACTTTCAGCACAAAATACAAATATAAAAATAGGTGCACAAAACATGCACTGGGAAGAAAGTGGAGCATACACAGGAGAAGTATCTGGACAAATGCTTAAAACAATTGGAGTAGAATATGTAATAATAGGACATTCAGAAAGAAGACAATATTTTGCAGAAACAGACGAAACTGTAAATAAAAAATTAAAAGCAGCTTTCAAATATGGACTAAAACCAATAGTTTGTGTTGGTGAAACTTTAGAGCAAAGAGAAGAAGGAAAAGCTAAAGAAATAGTTACAATGCAAATTGAAAAGGACCTAGAAGGTTTAACAGAAGAGCAAGTGTCAAATACTATAATTGCATATGAGCCGATATGGGCAATTGGTACAGGAAAAACTGCAACATCAGAAGATGCAAACGAAATGACTAAGACAATAAGAGAAAAAATATCAAATATCTATGGACAAAACATAGCAAATGGAGTTATAATACAATATGGCGGAAGTGTAAAATCTTCCAATGCTAAAGAGCTATTTTCTATGTCTGATATAGATGGAGGCCTTGTAGGAGGAGCAAGTTTAAAATCAGATGAATTTGCCAAAATAGTAAATTATAATTAGAAAGGATTAAGACGTATGGACAAAAAAGTTACTATGCTAATGATATTAGATGGATTTGGCATAAATGAAAAGGAGCAAGCAAATGCAGTAAAACTTGCCAATACACCTAATATTGATAAACTAATGAAAACATGCCCAACAACTAAGATGTACACAAGTGGACTAAATGTTGGATTACCAGATGGGCAAATGGGAAACTCAGAAGTAGGACATACTAATATAGGAGCAGGAAGAATTGTATATCAAGAGCTAACAAGAATCACAAAATCAATCGAAGATGGAGATTTCTTCAGTATTCCAGAATTAGTAGAAGCAATAGAAAACTGCAAAAAGCACAATTCTAATTTACATGTATTAGGATTACTTTCAGACGGAGGTGTTCATAGCCATATTCGTCACTTGTTTGCAGTGTTAGAGCTTGCGAAAAGAAAAGATTTTGAAAATGTTTATGTTCATTGTTTTATGGATGGAAGAGATACACCACCTACATCAGGAGAAAATTATATAATGCAACTAGAAGAAAAAATGAAAGAAAAAGGTGTAGGAAAAATTGCAAGTATCTCAGGAAGATTTTATGCAATGGATAGAGATAAAAGATGGAATAGAGTTCAAAAAGCATATGATGCAATTGTAAATGGAGAAGGAATAAAAGCAGCTTCAGCAGTTGCAGCTATAGAAGGCTCATATCAAAAAGAAGTATTTGATGAATTTGTAGAGCCAACAGTTATATGCCAAAACAATGAGCCTATTGCAAAAATTGAAGATAATGATTCAGTTGTATTCTTTAATTTTAGACCAGATAGAGCAAGAGAAATTACAAGAGCAATTGTAGATAAAGATTTCAATGAGTTCGAAACAAAGAAAATGAACTTAGATTATGTATGCTTTACACAATATGATGAAACAATGCCAAATGTAAAAATAGCATTCAAGCCAGAAACATTAAAAAATACATTTGGTGAATATATTAGCAATAAAGGACTAACTCAATTAAGAATTGCAGAAACAGAAAAGTATGCACATGTTACATTCTTTTTCAATGGAGGAGAAGAAAAACAATATCCAGGTGAAGATAGAATATTAGTCCCATCGCCAAAAGTAGAAACATATGATATGAAACCTGAAATGAGTGCTGTAGAAGTTACAAACAAAGTAGTAGAAGCAATTAATTCTAAAAAATATGATTGTATAATATTAAATTATGCAAATCCAGATATGGTAGGTCATACAGGAAATTTGGAAGCAGCAGTTAAGGCAATCGAGACAATTGATGGATGCGTAGGAAGAGTAGTAGAAGCAATAAAAAATAATGAAGGTGTATTGCTTATTACTGCAGACCATGGTAATGCAGAGCAAATGCTTGACTATAAAACGGGTGAGCCACATACTGCACATACTACAAATCCAGTACCATTTATATTGGTTGGAAAAGAAGATGTAAAACTAAAAGAAGGAAAACTAGCAGATATTGCACCAACAATGTTAGATTTAATGGGCTTAGAAAAACCAGAAGAAATGACAGGTGAGAGCATTATAGAAAAATAAGTACTATTGGACTGGAGGAATATATGATACAAGGCTCGGAGATAAGAAAGTTGTACTCAGAGCTACAGAAACAATTATTTTATTTAATACCAGAAAAATGGGATAGAATATATTTATATGCTTCTGTAGAAGAGAAAATGATTGGACTAGAAACAGGAGAATTGTTCTTTTACTATTTCCCAAAAGGAATATTAAAGAAAAATCCTGTTAATGTATATGAAATACCAAATAAATTTAATCTTAATGAAGATGAATATATACATTTGGTTGAAAAACTTTATCAACAAATAAAAAAGATAAGGGAATTATTTAAAAAACAAAAACATAAATTATGGTCTAATCTAACAATAAGAATAGAAGGATTGAAATTTACAGTAGAATATAATTATGAAGATTTAACTTTAAGTAAATATTCAAATATGGATAGACACATTATATGGAAATATAATAATTTAAAATTACCAGATGAAGCATTTACAAAGAAGGAAAAAAAGATAATAAAAGAATATATCAATGAAACCATATATTTTAGTCCTGATATAGAAACTTACACAGAGCCAATATACAAAAATCCAGTACGAAAAATACTAATCTATAATCATGAAAGAAAAGAGCCTGCATATGTCCAAGCTGAGCCAGAGACAGAATTGCAAAAACAAGAAAGGCAAGCCAAAGAAAAATTTTCTGAGCAAAGATATACCTATAAAATAAAAGGTAAAACAAAATTAAAAAATATATATCGAAAAGAAAATGAAAACGTTAAACCAAAAACGTATGTGGAGCAGATTGAAGAGCAGAGGAATAGAGTTCGCAGTCAGATACTCCAACACCAGTGAATTCGAAAAATAATTGGCTTCTTGCGTTGTCAAACTTCGTAAAAATTTTTTCGATGTACCACACGTACTATCTCAAAAATTTTTACTCGTTTTCCTAGCAATAAACCAATTCTTTTCCGAATTCAGAAATGCAAAAATTTTTGCAACAGGGAGAAAGAAGATTTTACTGATAATAATGTTTTAAAAACATAATTATAAATTACAAAAAAGAAAGGAAGTTAAACAAAATGAAAGATTATTTAGGAATTGAAAGCGTTAAAGCTTTAGAAGTATTGGATTCAAGAGGAAATCCAACAGTACAAGTTGAAGTAGTAACAGAAGGAGGATTTTCAGGAGTAGCTATGGTTCCATCAGGAGCATCTACAGGAAGCTTTGAAGCAGTAGAATTACGTGATGGAGACAAAAATAGATATTTGGGAAAAGGCGTTCAAAAAGCAGTTGATAATGTAAACAACATAATAGCTGAAAAATTAGAAGGCGAAAATGTATATGACCAAGTAAGAATAGACAAAATGTTAATAGACATCGATGGAACAGAAAATAAAGCAAAATTAGGAGCAAACGCTACACTAGGTGTATCTTTAGCAGTAGCTAAAGCAGCTAGCCAATCACTTGGAATGAGTTTATACAACTACATAGGTGGAGTAAATGCAAAAGAATTACCAGTTCCGATGATGAACATTATGAATGGTGGAAAACATGCAGACAGTGGATTAACAGTACAAGAATTCATGATTATGCCAGTTGGAGCAAAAACTTTTAAAGAATGCATGAGAATGGGTGTAGAAGTATATCATAACTTAAAGAGTGTACTAAAATCAAAAGGATTATCAACAGGTGTTGGTGATGAAGGTGGATTTGCACCAAATGTATCAAGTGAAAAAGAAGCATTAGACTTAATTATGGAAGCTATAGAAAAAGCTGGATATGTTCCAGGAAAAGATGTATGCCTAGCATTAGATTGTGCTTCAACAGAAATGTTTGATGAAGCTAAAAAAGTAGGAAAAGATGGATACTTATTCTGGAAAACAGGAGAATTCAAGACAAAAGAGCAAATGGTAGACTTTGTTGTAGATTTAGCAAATAACTATCCAATAATCTCAATCGAAGACGGTCTAGCAGAAGAAGATTGGGAATCTTGGAAATCATTAACAGAAAAAATAGGAGACAAAGTACAACTTGTTGGTGACGATTTATTTGTTACAAACATCAAGAGATTACAAAAAGGAATTGACATGGGAGTTGCAAACAGCATATTAATCAAATTAAATCAAATAGGAACATTAACAGAAACATTAGATGCTATAGAGCTTGCTCATAAAGCAGGATACACAGCAGTTGTATCACA
>CAJFHE010000036.1 GCA_904378095.1 uncultured Clostridia bacterium
GCATTTAATATTTGGTCTTTCAAATTCTATCATTTTTACCTCCTAATTTTTTTAGAAATCTCACTTCTCTAAAATCTATTATTTAGAGTAAAGCTCTACGATTAAGTGCTCTTCTACTGGTAAATCAACATCTTCTCTAGCTGCTAATCTTACAACTTTACCACTTAATTTTTCAGCATCTTTTTCAAGCCATGCCGGAACTGGTCTTGCTGCATTTTCTTCAACATTTGCTTGTATAGCTTTGTTGTCCTTTCTGATTTCTCTTACAGAGATTACATCTCCTGCTTTTACTAAATATGATGGTATATCAACTTTATGTCCGTTTACTTCAAAAGCCCCATGTGTAACAAGCATTCTTGCTTGTGCTCTTGAACTTCCGAATCCTAGTCTATATATAACATTGTCTAATCTACTTTCTAATAATTGAAGTAATACTTCACCTGTAACGCCTCTCATATTTGAAGCCATTTCGAAGTATTTTCTAAATTGTTTTTCGCTTACACCATAATAAGCTTTAGTTTTTTGTTTTTCTCTTAACTGTGTACCATATTCAGAAAGTTTTTTCTTTTTTTGACCATTTTGTCCTGGTGCATAATTTCTTCTTGAAATGCTACATTTGTCAGTATAACATCTTGAACCTTTTAAAAACAATTTTTGTCCTTCTCTATTTTATTAATTCTCCTTTCTTTTCTAATGACAGGGGACACACCTCTTACCTCGGGTCACTTCTAATTCGGTTTGAGGAATGTCCCCTCCCCGTGTGAATAAGTGATTACCCATTGTTTAAGTGCTCGCCTATTTATAATTAAACTCTTCTTCTTTTTGGTGGTCTACAACCATTGTGTGGTATTGGAGTAACATCTTTGATGCTGCTAATCTCTAATCCTGCTGATTGTAATGACCTAATTGCTGCTTCACGTCCTGAACCTGGTCCTTTAACATAAACTTCTACAGTTTTTAATCCGTGCTCCATTGCTGCTTTAGCTGCTGTTTCAGCTGCTTCTCCAGCTGCAAATGGTGTACTTTTTCTTGAGCCTTTAAAACCAAGTTCTCCGGCACTTGCCCAAGATATTACATTACCTTGAGTGTCGCTTATTGTAACTATTGTATTGTTAAAACTAGAATGAATGTGAGCCATTCCTTTTTCAATGTTTTTTCTATCTCTTCTTCTAGTTACTTTTTTTGTTACATTCTTAGCCATTTTCTATATTTCCTCCTTCTTGAATTATTCCCTACATGTAATTTTTTATCCTTATTCAAAACAAATCAAAAGCGAGTAGTGCTAGGAAAGCTAGCTAAATTTGCTTTTAATTGTCTTACTAAATTTGAATTAGAAGCAAGTATAACAAGGCAGCCGAGCTAATTTTTTCTGTATAATTACTACAACATCTAATTCTAAAACAAATCAAAAGCAATCATCTTAATTTATTATTTCAAATCAATTTAAAACGAATAATGCTAGGAAAACAAGTAAAAAATTTTGAAATTGTATTTGTTATACATTGAAAAAATTTTTACGCCGTTTGACAACGCAGTATGAAGTTTAAAATTGATTTGTAGACGAAGCTTTTCATTTGTTTTACGCCTTTTTACTCTTGCTAACAAGCTTCCTAGGACCTTTTCTAGTACGAGCATTAGTCTTAGTTCTTTGTCCTCTTACAGGTAAGCCTCTTCTATGTCTTATTCCTCTATAGCATCCTATTTCTGTAAGTCTCTTAATATTTAAAGCCACTTCTCTACGTAAGTCTCCTTCTACTTTATAACCGTCCATAGCTTTTCTTATTGCTTGTACTTGGTCATCTGTTAAGTCTTTAACTCTTGTATCAGGATTTACATTTGCTGCTTTTAATATTTTTTGTGAGCTTGTTAAACCTATACCATATATGTATGTTAATCCAATCTCAACTCTTTTTTCTCTAGGTAAATCAACTCCTGCTAAACGAGCCATAATTTTCTAGCACCTCCACATTTTTATTTTTCTTATTTTGTTTTTGCTGTTTGGACTTTATTAAAGGTGAAATGCATTGGCCTGCTCAGCCAATCTTTAATATGTTTTCAAACAATATATTAAACACAAATCTAATTTATAACTAATACATGAAACTCGGTGACAGATTAAAATCTACCACCAGCGTTTCACTGGTTTTTTAGTTACAGCCGCTTATCATAAGATTTGTGTTATTAACTTAAATTATCCTTGTCTTTGTTTGTGTTTAGGGTTTTCACATATAACTCTAATTACACCTTTTCTTTTTATAACTTTACATTTTTCGCAAATTTTCTTTACTGATGGTCTTACTTTCATTTTTTACACCTCTTTACTCTAAAATCTGTTTGTATAATTGGGTTAATATTTTATTTAGCTCTCCAAGTAATTCTACCACGATTTAAATCATATGGTGATAATTCTACTTTTACTTTGTCGCCTGGAAGAATTTTTATATAATTCATTCTCAATTTTCCAGAAATATGAGCTAAAATTTGATGTCCATTTTCTAGTTCTACTTTAAATGTTGTATTAGGTAATGCTTCCACAACAGTTCCTTCTACTTCTATAACATCCTCTTTTGACATATTAACCTCCATTTCTTCACTAATTTCACGTTTTTAGTAATTATTAATTATTTTAATCGTCAATAATACTATTTTACAATAAATACCTATATAGTATATAACAAAATTAAACTAATGTCAATATTTCTGGCTCTTTTTCTGTAATTAAAATAGTATTTTCATAATGTGCTGCTAGGCTTCCATCTTGTGTTAATATTGTCCATCCATCATAATCTTGATATATATCTCTTTTTCCTTCTATAACCATTGGCTCTATTGCCAAAGTCATACCAGGCTCTAGTCGAATTCCTCTTCCAGCTTTTCCGTAGTTTGGTATGCCTGGGTCTTCATGCATTTCTCTTCCAATACCATGGCCTTGAAATTCTCTTACTACACTATAACCATTTTGCTCAATAAATTCACCTATTCTATGAGATATATCACCTATTCTATTTCCTTTAACAGCATATTTTATGCCTTCAAAGAATGCTTGCTTTGTTATATCTACTAATCTTTGAGCTTCATTTGTACCTTTTCCTACTATAAATGTTCTTGCAGCATCTCCATTAAATCCATCTTTGTATACCACTAAATCTATACTTACCACATCTCCATCTCTAATTATTCTTTTTGAAGATGGTATTCCGTGTATTACTTCATCATTAATGGATATACATAAAGTCGCTGGAAATGGTGGCACTCCTTTCATTCCACTAGGATATCCTTTTTGAGCTGGAATTCCCCCATTTTCTCTAATTATTTTTTCTGCAAATCTATCTAGATCCATTGTAGAAAGTCCTGGCTTAATATATTTTTCTAATTCTTTATATACTAAGCTTGTAATTCTACAAGCTTCTTTCATTAATTTAATTTCTTTTTCTGATTTTATAGTAACCAACTTTATTACTTCCTTCTATATTCGTCTAAAAAATTCTTTATATTTGCTACAGCTACATCAAGCTCTTTTGGATATATAGAATATAGAGCATTATTTTTTTTGTAAAAATCTATTAATTCTTTTGAATTTTGATGATAGATTTCAAGTCTTTTTGTAACTGTTTCTACATTATCATCTTTTCTTTTCTTTAATTCGCTTCCACAAATATCACATATTCCTTCTTCTTTTGGTGGCTTTGTTTCTTTATTATATATTGCTCCACAAGATTTGTTTGTACATATAAGTCTATTTACTACTCTTTTTATAATCTCATCATCTGGAACATCTAATTCTACTGCAACTCTTTTTGCATTTGGTTTGTTCTCTTTTAGAAATCCCTTTAAAGCTTCTGCTTGTGCAGCTGTTCTTGGGAATCCATCTAAAATTGCTCCATCTTTTACATCATCTTCTAATAATCTAGACTTTACAGTTTCTATAGTTACATCATCTGGAACTAGTGCTCCAGTATCTATATAGCTTTGTATCTTTTTTCCAAGTTTTGTTCCTTTTGCTATTTGCTCTCTAAATATATCTCCAGTAGAAACATGTACCAAATTTAAATCATTCGATAATATTTTTCCAATAGTTCCTTTTCCTGTTCCTGGAGCTCCTAACATTACTATGTACATTTATCTTTCATCCTTTCTAGGAAAGTTAATTTTTTAACTATATTCCTATATTAACATTAACTTAATTTTGTTATATACTTTTACGCAAGTTATCAGAGGAAAAGCAATAAGCCTTTTTCCTCTGATTTCTATTATACAAATCCTTACTCTAAGAATCCTTTGTAATGTCTCATTACTAATTGAGATTCTAATTGTTGTATTGTTTCTAGAGCAACACCTACTACGATTAATATTGATGTACCTCCAAATGCCAAATCTACATTTGGTATAAATCTTACAAGCATTGGTATGATTGCAATTATTGCTAAATACAATCCACCAAGCCATGTTAATTTACTAATTATTGAAGATAAATAATCTGTTGTTGGTTTTCCTGCTCTTATTCCTGGTATAAATCCACCATTTCTCTTTATATTGTTTGATACTTCTGCTGGATTAAATGTAGCATATGTATAGAAAAATGTGAATCCTACAATCAATAGTAAGTATACAAGTGCGTTAGCTATTGTATAACCCAAATCCACCTCTGATGTTGATGATGCTATTGAAAATTGATATATAGTAGCCCAAAATCCAGTTTGATTTGCTATGTCTGGTATAAACATTTGTATTATCATTGCCGGGAATGTCAAGAATGATGATGCAAATATTATTGGCATAACTCCCGCCATAACAAGTTTTAATGGAATATGAGTATTTTGTGCTCCTACCATTTTTCTTCCAACTACTCTTTTTGAATATTGTACAGGAACTCTTCTTTCAGCTTGTTGTACAAATACAACTGCTGCAACTAAAATTAAAGCTCCTATTATTATTCCTAATGAAATTAATAATCCTGTTGTGCTAAATGTACCTGTTCCCATTATTAAATTCCATATAGTTGTTACTGCTCTTGGTAATCCAGAAATAATACCTATAAATATAATTATTGATATACCATTACCAATTCCTTTATTTGTGATTTCATCTCCAAGCCACATAAGTAGTGCTGTACCTGCCATTAATGATATAACAACAGTAAATCCTGTCATAAATCCTGTGTCTATGAATATTCCTGATGACCTATATGATAGGTAAATTCCTAATCCTTCAATTAGTGCTAAGAAAACAGTAAGAATTTTTGTGTATCTATTCATTTTCTTTCTGCCTTCTTCTCCACCTTCTTTAGCTAATCTTTCTAGAGAAGGTATTACCATGCCTAATAATTGAATTACGATTGAAGCTGTAATGTATGGGCTTATAGACATTGCAAAGATAGAGAATCTTGAGAAAGCTCCACCTGAGATTAAGTCTATAAGTGATGCCATTCCATTATTAGCACTATCCATATATTCACTTAATGTAAATGTATCAACTCCTGGAACAGTAATATAACAGCCTAATCTAAAGATTACTATTAATAATAAAGTATATAATAATTTTTTTCTAACGTCTGGTGTTTTTAGTGCATTTTTAATTGTCTTAAACAACTAAATCACCTCAGCCTTTCCTCCTAAAGCTTCTATTTTTTCTTTAGCAGCTTTAGTAAATCTAACAGCTTTAACTGTTAATTTCTTATCTAATTTACCTGTTGCAAGTATTACTATTCCGTCGTTTGCCTTGCTTATAATTCTATCATTAATTAAGCTTTCTGCTGTAACTTCTTCTGTTGTAGCTTTGTTAAGCATAGTTAATGTAACTTCTGTATAATTTTTAGCATGGATATTTGTAAATCCTCTTTTTGGCAATCTTCTATATAAAGGAGTTTGACCACCTTCGAATCCTCTTCTTACTCCTCCACCAGATCTTGCTTTTTGTCCTTTATGTCCTCTTCCAGAAGTTTTACCTAAACCAGAGCCAACTCCACGTCCAACTCTAGTTCTAGTTCTATTTTTTTGTGCTGGTTTTAATTCGTCTAGTTTCATCTTGTCTGTACACCTCCTATTTTTTTTAATTGTCATTATTTATATTTTATAATATATCTTCTACTTTTTTTCCTCTTTTTTTAGCTACTGTTTCTACAGTTTGCATAGATTTTAGGCCTTCGATTGTAGCATATACTACGTTTCTTGGATTGTTTGTTCCTAATATTTTTGTTCTAATATTTCTATATCCTGCAAGCTCTAGAACAGGTCTAACGCTACCACCTGCTATAATACCAGTACCTTCTTCAGCTGGTTTTAATAGAACATTTGCACTACCAAATTTTCCAACAAATTCATGTGGTACAGTTGCATTTACGACTGGAACTTCTACTAAATTCTTTTTAGCATCGTCAATAGCTTTTTTGATAGCATCTGGAACTTCTGATGCTTTACCATTTCCAACACCAACGTGTCCATTTTCGTCACCAACAACTACTACTGCACTAAATCTGAATGTTCTTCCACCTTTTCCAACTTTTGCAACTCTGTTTATAGCTACAACTTTTTCTTTTAATTCAGATGTATTTTCTGATTGCATTATTTTTTCTCCTTTCTAATGTCAGGGACCACTCCTCTTATAGTGCTTTCCCTGCTTATTTTAAAACTTTAGTCCGCCTTTTCTTGCTGCTTCTGCCAATTCTTTTACAACACCATGATAAATATATCCGCCTCTATCAAAAACTACAGTTTTGATATTTTTTTCTATAGCTCGTTTTGCAATTAAAGCTCCTACTTCTTTTGCAGCTTCTTTATTTGAATGCTTTGTTTTTACTTCTTTATCAAGTGTTGATGCTTGAGCTAAAGTATTTCCTTTAACATCATCTATTACTTGTACGTATAAGTTGTTATTACTTCTGAATACACATAATCTTGGGCATTCTGCTGTTCCAGAAATTTTTCTACGTACTCTAGCATGTCTTCTTTGTCTTTCAGCTTTTCTATCTGTCTTCTTTACCATTTTTAAATCTCCTTTCTAACTAAAAGATTTTGCTCTTAGTTTATTTTAGATTTGTAACTGCCTATTTATTAATTTTAATCAAAAACGAGTATTGCTAATTACTGTTTTTGTGTTTAAATCAAAAGCAAGTATTGCTAGGCAGCCGAGCAAATAATTTTGAAATAGTACGATTTGTACATTGAAAAATTATTTGTGAAGGCTAACAACGCAAGACGAAGCTTTTCATTTAAACTCTTATTTCTTGCCGGCTTTACCCTCTTTCCTTCTAATATGCTCTTCAGCATACTTAATACCTTTACCTCTATATACTTCAGGTGGTCTCTTTGTTCTAACAACTGCTGCTGTTTGACCAACTAATTCTTTATCAATTCCTCTTACTGTGATGTGGTTTGCATCTGGAACATCAAAAGTAATTCCTTCTGGTGGGTCCATCTCTACTGGATGAGAATATCCTAGATTCATTACTAGTTTATTTCCTTTCTTTTGAGCTCTGTAACCAACACCATTGATTTCTAAGTCTCTTTTATATTCATGAACAACACCTTCTATCATGTTGTTAATTAGTGTTCTTGTCAAACCATGTAAACTTCTGTTAGCTGGTTCGTCATCACATCTAGTTACTGTAATAACTTTATCATTTAAAGAAACTGTCATGTTTTTATGTACATCTTTTTCTAATGTTCCCTTTGGTCCTTTTACAGTAATGTGATGTCCATCTATTTTAACTTCTACACCATCTGGTACATTAATAGGTTTGTTTCCTATTCTTGACATCTTTCTATTTCCCTCCTTCTTCTAGAATTAATGAAAACCTGCGTATTGCTGTGTCAATCTTCGCTTCAAAATTTTCGATGTACACACGTACTATCTCAAATTTT
>CAJFHE010000037.1 GCA_904378095.1 uncultured Clostridia bacterium
TATGGATAATATTGAAAAACAAAAGATAAATACTAAACTATTACAAGAAAAGATAGATGCTAATTTATTAAATGGAAGTATCGAAATAACACTTTTAAACAGGATATACAAAGACAAACTAATAGATGAAAAAATATACAAACAAGCAAAAGAGAACATTATCAAGGAATATAAACTAGAAAAATGCGAGATTGATTTTAATTTTTAAATAGTGTATAATCCCAATAGGGTTCTCTCTAACAGAATGGAGGATTAATGGAAGTTCAAGTTATAGAGAAAATACAAGGTAGAATAGATAGAACTACAGGGCTACTTTTATAACACAAGCTATATGCAAAAAAGGTATTACAGAAATAAAAACACCTTATGGAAATAAAGTAAAAGTCTATGATTTAGAAAGAACAATATGCGATATTATAAGAAATAAAAAGAAAATTGAAATAGCTTTATTTACAGACGCAATGAAAAGATATGTTGACAGAAAAGATAGAAATTCTATTAAATTGCATAAATATGCAAAAATATTTAATATTGAAGATGAACTAAGAAAATATCTGGAGGTTTTGCTATGATAGCTATGAACTAAGAAAATATCTGGAGGTTTTGCTATGATAGCTAAAAATAGAGCACAACTAAAAGCATGGATAAAAAATATGTCAACAAAAGTTGATGTAAATGAAATTAGATATAACAACAGGAGATGTTATTACTCCTAAAGAAATAAAATACAAATTCGATTTAATGTTTGAAGACCGTTCTATTGAAATATTAGCATATAATATGGAAACAGTAATAGCAGATAAATTTGATAATATGGATGAAATAATGGAAGTTATAAAAGATAGTGAAGCACTTAAAGAACATTGGAAAAACTATCAAAGTAAATTTAGTTATGCAGAAGATATTAGTTATAAAGATACGGTGAAAGTGTTGAAAGAAATAATAAATATAATAAAATAATAAAGAGAAATAAAGGAGAATAAATGGCTAGTAATATATATATAACCATGCTAGCAAATAATACTAAAAAGGAGTCATTCTATGAAAAAAATATTTTATAATGGTACAATTATTACTATAGAGAGCAAACAAGCAGAGGCTGTTTTAGTAGAAGACAAGATAATAAATAAAGTGGGAAGTAAAGATGAGATTTTTAGACTGGCTGATGAAAGTACAGAAATAATAGATTTAAAACGGAAAAACTTTGATGCCTTCTTTTATAGATTGCCATAGCCATTTCGCTGCTGTTGCAAATAGTTTTTTACAATTATCATTAAAGAATTGTACTAATATTGAAGAGATACAAAACCAATTATTAAAATTTAAAAATGAAAATAAAATACCATCAGGTAATTGGATTATAGCAAATGGATATGATAACAATAGATTAACTGATAAAAGGCATATTACTAAAAATGAGATAGACAAAGTTTTGCCAGATAATCCTGTTGTGATTAAAAATCAATCTGAGCATAATGGGATTATGAATTCATTGGCATTGCAAAAATTAAATATAACAGAAAATACAAAAGCGCCAGAAGGCGGAAAAATTGAAAAAATAAATAATGAGCCAACTGGCTATCTGGAAGAAAATGCTTTTATAGATAACATTAAAAAAGTTCCTATGCCTTCAATTAAGGAGTTCAAAGATGCTTTTAAAAAAGCAGAAAAGAAATATGCTTCTTATGGTATAACTACTGTACAAGAAGGATTTATGACAAAGGAATTATTAGAAATATATAAAGAAATTTTCAATAAAAATGAGCTTAAATTAGATTTTGTGGCATATGTTGACAAAAACATTATTGATGAAGTGGAAACAGCTTTTCTAGAAAATATCAGAGAATATAAGAATAATCTAAGAATAGGTGGAATAAAAATATTTTTAGATGGCTCGCCACAGGCAAGAACTGCTTGGATGAGAGAGCCATATTTATTGGAAAATTATAATGGCGAAGGAAAGAAAGAAGACATATCATACTGTGGATATGGCACAATGAGCGATGCTGAAGTAAAAGAAGCAATAGATTTGGCAGGAGATAAGAAAATGCAAATACTTGTGCATTGCAACGGAGATAGAGCAGCTCAGCAGTATATAGATGCAGTTAAAAATATGACAGAGCAAATACAAGAAGTTAGACCGGTTTTAATACATGGTCAGTTAATTGGTTTGGACCAGCTAGATGAAATTAAAAAATTAGGGATAATTCCTTCCTATTTTATATCTCATGTGTTTTATTGGGGAGATGTTCATATAAAGAATTTTGGCATTAAAAGGGCAGAAAATATTAGTCCTGCTAAAAGTACACTTGACAAGAAAATTATATTTACATTCCATCAAGACTCACCAGTAATTGAGCCGAATATGTTAGAAACAATTTGGTGTGCTGTAAATAGACAAACAAAGGATGGAATTACTTTAGGTGAAAAAGAGAAAATAGATGTGTTAGATGCAATTAAAGCAGTAACAATTAATGCTGCCTACCAATATTTTGAAGAAAACGAGAAAGGAAGCATAAAAGAAGGAAAAATAGCAGATTTGATTATTTTGGATGAAAATCCATTTGAAGCGAAAGAAATTAAAAACATACGAGTACATGAAACTATAAAAAACGGCGAAACTATATATAGAGCATAGAATAAGACTGCTCAAAAAACAATTATTGAAAAGGGGAAAAGTAAATGACAAATTTTTTAATTAAATTATTTATAAAGGATAAAGACAATGTTGAAAATCAAGAAGTAAGAGGAAAATATGCAATGCTTTCAAGCATTACGGGCATAGTAGTAAATATCTTACTTTCAGTATTTAAGCTTATCATAGGAATAATTGCAAATTCTATGTCAATTATATCAGATGCATTAAATAACGTATCTGATGCAGGCTCATCTATTGTTACAATGATTGGGTTTAAAATGTCTCAGAAAAAAGTAGATAAGGACCATCCATGGGGACATGGAAGAATGGAATATGTTACGGGATTTTTTGTTGACATATTAATTATTTTAGTTGGATTTGAGTTATTACAAAGCTCTATAGATAAAGTTATACATCCAGAATTGCCAAGCATAAGCAATGTAACAATTATTTTATTAGTAGTTGCTATACTTGCAAAATTATGGCTTTTCCTATTCTACAAAAAGATTGCTAAAACAATAAATTCTGCGGCAATAAAAGGAACTGCATATGATAGCATATCTGACTCGATATCAACATTGGCAGTTTTAATATCTGCATTTGTAGCAAAATTTGCAGGAGTTTCAATTGATGGATATGTCAGCTTATTAGTATCAATTTTCATATTAATTACAGGAATACGAGCAATAAAAGAAATTATAGACTTACTATTGGGACAAAAACCAGATGCAGAATTCGTAAAAGGAATAGAAGAATTTGCTAAGAAATATGACACAATAGTTGGAATACATGATATTATGGTGCATGACTATGGTCCAGGAAGAAAAATAGTATCATTCCATGCAGAAGTACCAGCAGATTCAGATATACTTAAAGCGCATGACGTAATAGACCAAATGGAGCAAGATATATTTAATGAATTTGGCTGTATAACAACAATACATATGGACCCAATAGTTGTAGATGATGAAGAAATAAATGCAATGAAAAAATATACGGAAGAAGTTGTAAAAAGCATTAGTGAGGAATTCTCAATACATGACTTTAGAATGACTGATGGAGGAGAAAGAATTAACCTGATTTTTGATTTAGTAATTCCAACGGATGATAAAAGCAATCCAGAGGAGTTAGTACATACAATCCAACAAAAACTAAAAGAAAAAAACGAAAAATACTATGCAGTAATAAAAGTAGAGCATCCATATTTTTAAATCTTGTTTTTTTCCTCCGTTCCCAAAAACAAGAAAAAGGAGAAAGCAAATGTTAAGTGTACTAGAAGTAAAAAGAAAATTACCAAAAGATTTTGTGGACAAGTTATATGAAAATTTTTCTCCACTTACTGTAGATAAGATTTTGGCAGGAATGTGTGGAGAAAGGAGCACTACACTTAGAGCAAACGCAATAAAGAGCAATATCCAAGAAGTAATGAACATATTAAAACAAAATGGAATTAAATTTGATAGAGTTCCTTGGTATGTAGATGCATTGATAATAAAAAATGCATCTGAAAAAGAAATTCAAAAATTAGATATTTATGAAAATGGATATATTTATTTGCAGAGTTTATCGAGCATGGTTCCCCCTCTTGTTTTAAATCCACAAGAAAATGAGAAAGTATTGGATATAACAGCAGCGCCACGGCAGCAAAACTTCTCAAATGGCAGCGATGATGAATAATCATGGGTACATACTAGCTAATGAGTTAGATGGTTTAAGGTGCGAAAGACTTAAATATAATGTGGATAAGCTTGGAGCAAGAATAGTAGAGGTAAGTAATGGCAGAGGAGAAGTTCTAGGAAAGAAATATGAAAATACTTTCGATAAGGTGCTATTAGATGCACCTTGCAGTGGTGAAGGAAGATTTTTAGCAACAGATGCACGAACATATAGAAGTTGGTCTGAAAAAACAGTAAAAGAACTTGCAAAATTGCAAAGAAAACTGCTAAAAAGTGCAGTTACTGCATTAAAACCAGGTGGAGAAATGGTGTATTCAACTTGCACTTTAAATAGAGAAGAAAACGAAGGAATACTAGAGTGGGCAGTGGAAGAACTTGGTGTAAAAATACTAGAAATAGGAATTAATATAAAAAATGCAATTCCTGCAATATCTGAAAATAAAGAAATAGAAAAAGCTATGAAAATATTGCCATCAAAAGAAACAGAAGGATTTTTTGTAGCGAAGTTGTCGTTATAGGGACAGGCCTAAAAACGACAAAGTTGTCGTTTTGGGGACAAACCTAATTAAGAAGTTATTGTAAGATTACTAAGATAAAAATAGAACAAGAAGGAGTAATAAACAGTGCAAAAACTACAGTACATAGATATAAAAGGTAAAAAAATTCCAATAATAATAAGAAGTTTTAAAACATCAAAGCATTTAAAGATGTACTTTAAAGCGAACGTCCTTTATGTAAGCAAGCCAAAGTATGTTAGTGTAAAAAAGGCAATGGAGTTTGTACATCAGAATGAGAAGTTTGTGTATGATAAATATATTAAAGTAGAAGCGGATTCTGAGCGAAAATTAAAAAGCTGGGAGAGTGGAGAGCATTTCTTTTATAAGGGAGAGAAATATGAAATCGCAGCAAGTAACTGCAATGAAGCAAACATATTTATCAAGATAGATGAAGAAAAAAAGACTCTTAGATTTTCTTATCCCAATACACTAAATCCCATGGATAGAAAGGCATATATTGACAAAGGTATAAAGAAACTTCTTAAAAATAATACGGAAATTTTACTAAGACAAAAAGTGCCATACTGGAGCAATATAACTAATATTGCGTATAATAGTTTTAAAGTAAATGATGCAACAAGTAAATTTGGCAGCTGCATTCCTAACACAAAGAATATGCATTTTTCTTCAAGACTTATAATGCTTCCAGATGATAAAGTAGATGCAATTGTTGTGCATGAGTTATGCCATATAATACATCCAAATCATAGCAAAGATTTTTATGATTTGGTAAGAAGTTATATACCAAATTATGATGAAATAAATAAGTGGCTTAAGCAAAATGGAAAAATAATAATTTTTTAAAAGCAATTTTTGCGAAAACAAGTGAAAAAAATACCTCGTTCAGTCGAGGTATTTTTTACTGCCAGCTAAGTATAGGATAGCCATTATTTATGTTATTATTGTCCTCCTTAAAAGCATCTCCTACTATTTCTAATATGGTTGGCATATCTTGTAGGTCATCTATAGCTGATATTTCACTTACTCCCCAATTTGTTCCTATTCCTTGAATTGCAAATCCTGATAAATAATAGGAATTTTTAATAACTCCTGTAGTATAATTTAGTCCTACAATTAACCCAACCTCATTGTAGGTTCCCATAACTATTGCGTTAGATATAATATTTCCAATATTACAGCCATTTTCTAAGGTTGAATCTCTATTATAACCAAAGATCCCACCAGCGTATAAATTACTTTGAAATGTTCCATATATATATATATTACCACAATTATATAGATTGGAGAAAATACTGTTAGAACCACTATTATCACCAATGATTCCTCCTATAAGACCTTTGGTGATGTTATTAGATGTTACTAAAATATTTCCTCTATTATAACTATTATTCACCTCGCCTTCCATTATAACTCCAGAAATTCCGCCAACAAATAAGTTGACTTCTGAGCCAGTAACATATATGTTTACTTTGTTATAGCTATTGTGTATTGTACCATATAAGTTGCCGACGATTCCTCCTATACGTCCGTACATTTACCTCATAAGTCATCTTACCAGATGAATAACAATTATTTATTTCTCCCGAATTACGTCCAGCTATAGATGCGCATTCTAAGCAAGTGCCGGCTTTTGCCGTGATATTACATTTTTCTATTCCAAGATTCTGAATAACTCCATAATTTAATCCAAATAAGGCACATTGATAATTTGGCTCTTTATCCCCAAAGTCTATATTTATATATAAATTACTAATTATTTTTCCATTTCCATCAAATATTCCAGCAAAACTATATTTTTCAGAATTATCGTTTCGTATAGTAGTGCCTATTGGCTTAAAACCTTCTCCCGTTGTTAACAATGTTTTTAACTCTCCATTATATCCGTACTCTTCATAATCTGTTCTTAATGGCTCTACATATGACTTATTTGAATTAAAATCTAAACTTAATCCTAATTTTACTGTTTGTCCTTCATAAGTATTTCCATCACTTACATCATAAGCAAAAAATACTAAATCTTCTATACTATTTATAGTATAAGGGTCATTAGCCACTCCACTACCTTCTAATACTCCTGGGTTTTCATCTGTTACTTGTTCTACCTCTACATCATTTACAATTTCATCTAGATAACTTTCAACATTTGCTATGGACCTATCTGTATATTCTATATCATTCATATAATAATCGCTTGCTCCTTGTGCTCTTCTTATTAGTCCATTATCACCAAATGCAAAATTTATTGCTACTGTTGCTAAAATGATAATAATAATTATAGTAACAACAAGTGCCACTAGTGTGATTCCTTGGTTTTTTCTAAAATTTTTCATAAATTTTCCTCTTTTCTCTTGTTATAGATTTTTATAAAATAAATTTTAGCATTCATTTGAATGCATGCCAAGGGCATTCAATTAAATTCGTGATAAAGTTTTATAGGGTGCTAAAATATGTTCTTAAAAAGATTAAAAGATATTAGAGAAGATAATGATTTATTGCAAAAGCAAGTAGCAATAGTTTTGGGTATTACTAGACAACAGTATGGCTTGTATGAAACTGGGGAAAGAAAATTACCAATTGATAAATTATATAAATTAGCTGAATTTTATAATACTTCAGCTGATTATCTTTTAGGTTTAACTGATGAAGCTAAACCTTATCCTAAACCAAAACACAAATTAAAATAATGTATAAAAATTAAAAACCTATCGTTTCTAATCAGTACGATAGGTTTAATTATTGGAGCGGGTAGCGAGAATCGAACTCGCGCGATCAGGTCGGAAGCATGACATTCTACCACTAAATTATACCCGCATTAATATAGTATTAGTATAGCAT
>CAJFHE010000038.1 GCA_904378095.1 uncultured Clostridia bacterium
CTCTATGAAAATGGAGGTCTAGCATTCCATTTGAAGTTTATGTATCCACAAACTATCACAAACAGGAGGATGTGACATTGGAGCAAGACCAATTGACCTCCATTTGAAAAGTTTTGAAAAATTAGGAATAAATATTGTGGAAAATGCTGGATTTATTGTATGCAAATGTGATAAAATAATTGGGGCAAATATCGACTTGGATTTTCCAAGTGTAGGAGCAACCGAAAATATAATATTAGCATCAGTATATGCAGAAGGAATTACGAGCATTACAAATGCAGCAATGGAGCCAGAAATAATAGATTTGGCTAACTGCTTAAATAAAATGGGAGCAAAAATTGAAGGTGCAGGCACAAGTAATATAACTATTACAGGTGTGCAAAAACTAAAAGATATTAGTTATAATATTATGCCAGATAGGATAGAAGCAGGAAGTTTGCTTTGCATGGTAGCTGCCACTGGTGGAAAAGTAAAGCTTAACAATGTTATTATCGATAATATAAATCCGGTATTAAGCAAATTGGAAGAAAGTGGGTGCAAAATAGAAAAAGAGAAAAACAGTATATATCTAGAAGCACCAAAAAAATTAAAAGCAGTAGATATAAAAACAATGCCATACCCAGGATTCCCAACAGATATGCAATCTGTATTTGCTAGTATGCTTACAACCGCAAAAGGAACTTCTGTAATTGTAGAAAACATTTTCGAAAACAGATATAAATTTATGGCGGAGCTAAAAAAGATGGGAGCAAAAATAACTACAGAAGGAAAAACAGCAGTTATAAAAGGAGTAAGAAGACTATCTGGAGCAAAAGTTATAAGTACAGATTTAAGAGGGGGAGCAGCTTTAGTTACTGCAGGACTTGTGACAAGAGGTAAAACAGAGATAACAAATATTGAATATATATTAAGAGGATATGAAGGATTAGACAAAAAATTACAGCAATTAGGAGCTAAAATTATAGTCAAAGAAGATAACGTGCAGGGATAAAATTATAATTTTAGACAATACAAAATCTTGTTTTTTTCCTCCGTCCTCAAAAACAAGATTACAATAGAAGAAGGTGAGAAAATGCCAAGTGTTACAAATAGAAAGAAACCAAAAGGAACCAATCGAAAAATAGATAAAGCAAAACATGCAGAGGTAGAGCAAAAAGAGCAAGATACAAAAGATGAAAAGTTTAGTTTTGACCAAGAAATAGTTATAGGCTTAAGAAGAATTGATGATGAGCCAAAACAAGAAGCAAAGAATAAAAAGAAAAGGAATAAAGTTTTAAAAGAGGAAAACAATCAAAAACGTACAAACCAAAAAACGAAATCCAATAACAGAGAAAAAAAACAGCCTAATAGAGAACTAGAAAACAAAGACATTATTATTAAGTCAAAATATATGCAAAATTATGAAGAAACTGAAGATAATAATGAGAATATAGAATACAAGAGTAAAAACACTAAAAGAAATAATAGCAAAAACAATAAACAGAAAACAAGTAATTCAAGATCTACGAATGCAAAGTTAACAAAGAAACAACAAGCTCAAAAAAAGAGAAAAAAAAGAATTATTAAAGTTATAAAATGTTTTACACTTATTGGCATTATAATCGCAGGAATTGTATATGCTTTGCTATCTCCAATATTTAATATAAAGAATATTAATGTTTCAGGAAATACGAAGATTTCATCAGAAACCATAATAAGTTTGTCAGGTTTAAATATAGAGCAGAATATTTTTAATTTTAGGACAAGCTACATAACAGATAACATAAAGCAAAATGCATATATAGATAACGTAGAAATACATAGAAAATTACCAGATGAGATAGAAATTATGGTTCAGGAGAGAGTGGCTACATATATGCTAACTTTAGGCAATGCATATGTATATATAAATAATCAAGGATACATTTTAGAGATTACTGCTACTAAAGGAGATTTTCCTTTAATAGTCGGATATGAGACACAGGAAGAGCAAATACAAGAAGGAAACAGATTAAACACAGATGATTTAGAAAAATTAAATGATGTATTAAGAATAATGGAAGCAGCTTCAAGTGTAGGGGGCAATATAACTAGTCTGGTAACACAAATAGACATATCTGATAAATCTAATTATATTTTAACTTTAGAAAAAGAGAAGAAAAAGATATATTTGGGGGATACTACAAATTTAAGTGCAAAAATGTTGTGGATTAATGAATTACTAAAAACAGAAAAAAATAATGAGGGAGCGATTTATTTAAATATAGACTTAAATACAGAGAGACCATATTTTAGAGAGAAGGTATAATAATAAAAGAAAGGAAGCGGTTTAATTTGAAGAAAAAACAAGTTGCAATTACATTGGGGATAATGTGTTTTTTACTTACCATTGCTATTTGTGTACAACTAAAAACAATGAGTTCGGCAAATTCAACAGTTTCGCAAACTTTATCAGACAATGAATTACGAGATGAAGTATTGAGAATGAAAGAAAGATATGATAATGCTTTTGCTGATTTAGGAAATGCTCAAAAAGAGTTGGAAAAAGTTAGGCAAGAAGCAACTCAAGATAATGGTACTGCAGAGGCAAAAGAACAGGAGCTAAAAGAAAATAACATGCTTCTTGGAATTACAGATGTTACTGGAGAAGGTGTAGAAGTGTTTTTAGAAGATGCTGCAACAACTGATAATAATTTGAATGCATCTTGGCAAATAATACATTTTGATGATTTACAATGGGTTATAAATGAGCTAAGAAATGCAGGAGCAGAGGCTATAGAAGTAAATGGACAAAGAATAATTAATACTACTGCTATAACATGCGAAGGAAATATAATAAAAGTAAATGGAGAAAAAATTGGCTCTCCTTTTACAATTAAGGCAATAGGCTCACAAAACCTTTTATATGGTGCATTAGAAAGAGCTGGCTCGTGGTTAGATGAAATTAGAAACGCTGGAAATACTGCAGAAGTAAAAAAATTAGATAATATTACTATTGTTAAATATTCAGGAATAATTGATTCGGAATATTTAAAAGAAGACAAATAAAGGAAATAATTTGACTGTTCGAAGTAGCAATTCTTTTCCAAGTTGAATTTTCATGATGAAGGAGGAATGTGGTTAAAAATGAAAAAGTTTAAATTTAGAGCAGATATAACAACTGTAACTGTAGTGGTTTTTATTGTATGCATTGTCTTAGTAAGTGTTATGCTAATGCAATTTAGAACAATAGAGCAGACAGATATTACAGAAATCGAAACCATGAGAGAATCAGAATTAAGAGATGCTTTGGTAGATTGGGAAGCAAGATATGATGAAACTATAACTCAGTTAGAAGCTGTAAATGGTAAAATAGGAGAGTATAATAAAACAATAGAAGATAGTGAAGCTGCTTCAAACCTTATTGATGAAGAATTAAAAGAATCCAATATATTAGTGGGAAAAACAGATGTATATGGAGAAGGTGTTACAGTAACACTAGTGGACAATGATAATTATAAAATTATAGCAGAAAATCTTATAGACTTAGCAAATGAATTGAGATATGCGGGAGCAGAAGCAATATCAATAAATGAGCAGAGAGTATTGGCAGCTACAGACATTGTAGATATGGCAGAATATACATATATTTTAGTAAACTCACAAAGAATAGAAGGACCATCATATGTAGTAAAAGCAATCGGAGATAAAGAATATTTATCTAGTATATTAAATTTAAAGGGAAGCGGATTTGTAGATAGATATACAACATTAGGATATAATGTCAGCTCAAGGCAAGAAAATAGAGTAGAAATACCAAAATATAATGGCGATTTCGAAATAAATTATATGAGAGAAGTAGAAAGTGAATAAGGAGGTTATCATGATTTTAATTGCAATAATTTTAGGGTGTGTAATAGGAGCATTAATAGGAATTAATATGCCAATGATTTCATATACATATTCAGGCTATTTAGCAATAGCAATAATTGCAGCATTGGATTCTGTATTTGGAGGAATCGCATCAACATTAAAAAAGAATTTTGATTTAAAAATATTCGTTACAGGTTTTTTCGGAAATGCAATTTTGTCTATTCTATTAACATACTTAGGACAAAAATTGAATGTAGACATATATTTAGCCGCAATAGTAGTATTTGTGGGAAGAATGTTTAATAATTTAGGAATAATTAGAAGATTTTATATAGAAAAATGGAGTAAAAATAGAAGGAAAAACGACAAAAAAGAAGAAAATAAAACAGTAGGCGAATAAAAGAATATACGGGAGACGGCATTACAAGACAATATTTCAAAAATGTTACAAAAATATTACAAAAATATTACAAATTCTATTGACATTTTTTTTAAAATGTAATATTCTAAAGAACAAATAAAGAGCATAAAAAATTGGAGGAATGAGCCTTGGCTATAGGAGATATAATCGTAGGAATGGACATTGGAACTTCAAAAGTAAGCTTGGTTATTGGAGAAGTCAATAATTTTAACCGGTTATTGGAGAAGTCAATAATTTTAACCAAATAGAAGTCCTATGTACAACAAGTTGCAAATGTAATGGTATAAAAAAAGGTAAAATAATAGATGAAAATGAAATAGTATCTGCTGTTTCAAAATTAATGAAAGAAGCAGAAAATGAAACAGAAATGGAAATAAATTCAGCCTATGTAACAATACCTGGAAAATATGTTACCATTGTACAAAATAGTATAACAAAAGAGGCTAAAGATAAATATGCAGGAATTTCTGGAAAGGATGTATCAAATGCTATTTCACTTGTGAAAGACATAGATGTTCCAGAAGGAATGCAAATAATAGATATTGTTACAGACGAATTTATACTTGACAATGGAAAAACTGTTCAAGACCCTGTTGGCAGTTTGAGCTCCAGCTTTACAATAAAAGCTCAAGTCGTTCTAGCAGAAAAAGAATATATGAAGCAATTATCTAATATCTTTAGAAAAGCAGATATTGATATAGATGGATTGGTTCCTATTACTCTAGCAGAAAGAAGTCTAGTGTTAGACGGAAATGAATTAAATGATAATGTTATGCTACTAGATATAGGCGCTGGAAATACAGAAATAGGTGTTTTTGAAGGGTTATCTTTCACATATACTAATACTATTCCACTTGGTGGAAACAATATTACAAATGATATTGCTTTAGTATTAAACATATCAGAGGAAGAAGCCGATAGATTAAAACGTCAATATGGATTAGCATTAAAATCATTTATTGATAATGACAATGAGATTTTATTAAATACTTGTAAAGATGAAAATAAGAAAGTAATAAAAAGCTCAGAATTAATAGAAATAATAGAAGCAAGAATTGAAGAAATATTCTCATTAGTAAATAGAGATATTACAGCACAAGGTATTAAACCAAGAATAAATAATGTAATACTAACAGGTCAAGGAATTACAACAATTAATAAAAGCGATGTAGCAGGAAAAATTATTTTAAATATACCTGTAAAAATATCAACTGGAAGATTAGTAAGCACAGTAAGACCAGAATATAGAACAGCTTATTCATTGGTAAGATATATTGCATCAAGACCATTTGCAAAAAATTTATCAAGCAGTATAGATTCAAAATCTAAAGAAAATATTTTTCAAAATATAATAGAAAGAATTAAAGAATTTTTCTATTCTTAATAAATAAAAATAAATTTTAAATAATATGGAGGAGGACAAGCTTTATGTTCATGGATAATAATAACACTGATGAAAGTATAATGATGGATGGAACAGCTACAATAAAAGTAATAGGAATAGGTGGAGCAGGAAACAATGCAGTAAACAGAATGGTGGATTCAGGAATTAAAGGCGTTGAATTTATAACTGTAAATACAGATAGACAAGCATTACTATTATCAAAAGCAGCATCAAAAATACAAATAGGGGAAAAAATTACAAGAGGATTAGGAGCAGGTGCTAATCCAGATATAGGAGCTCAAGCAGCAGAAGAAAGTAAATCTGAAATAGCAGAAGCTTTACGCGGAGCAGACATGGTATTCGTTACAGCTGGAATGGGTGGCGGAACAGGAACAGGTGCAGCTCCAATAGTTGCAGCAACAGCAAAAGAAATGGGAATACTAACAATAGGTGTTGTTACCAAACCATTCACATTCGAAGGTAAAAAACGTTTATCACAAGCAGAGCGTGGCGTAGAAAGTTTAAAAGGTAAAGTTGATACACTAGTAGTAATTCCAAATGACAAATTACTACAAATAATAGATAGAAAAACATCAATAGTTGAAGCTTTCAAAATGGCAGATGATGTATTAAGACAAGGTGTACAAGGTATATCAGACTTAATAGCAATACCAGGATTAGTAAACCTAGACTTCGCAGATGTAAAAACAATTATGCTAAATACAGGTATGGCACATATGGGTATTGGTAGAGCATCAGGAGAAAACAGAGCAGAAGATGCTGCAAAACAAGCTATACAAAGTCCACTTCTAGAAACATCAATAGAAGGAGCAAGAGGTGTTATTATAAACATTACAGGTGGAACAAACTTAGGATTACATGAAGTTAATACAGCAGCTGAGCTTGTACAAAGAAGCGTTGACCCAGAAGCAAACATCATCTTTGGTGCTGTTATAGATGAAAGCCTAGATGAAGATATAGTTATAACGGTAATAGCTACAGGATTCGAAAAAGACCCAGGACCAGGTTCAAGCATACCTGTAGGTGAAATAGTAGATAAAGCTTGGGATAAGAAAATAAATTCTATTCCAAATCCAGCTGATAATTCAAATTCAGCAGATAATTTGGACATACCATCTTTCTTAAGAAATAAGAGAGGTTTAAACAAATAAACACTTAATAAATCGTAAAAGTGAAGAAATAATCGAAATTAGTAGATTATTTCTTTTTTTCGTGCCTATAAAGTGACAGCTTTTTTAGAATTATAGTTGTACAATATAAGCGGTGTTTGGAAAATAATTGAATGTTACAATTCACAGATATATTAATACTGAGAAAAAATATATACTTTTTCTCTAACAATTAAATATGATATAGGAGATAAAGAATTGACAATTTACGTAGATGTAGTTTTGCTAGAAAACCTGTGTATGAATTATATAATTTTATTTGGTACAGGATATATTATAAGGTTAAAAATAAAGCATTTAAGAATTTTGTTATCAAGTTTGATTGGAGCGATATACGCAATTTTAGCATATGCAGGAATTTTTCCAATGTACGCTAATATTTTTGTAAAGATAGTACTATCTATATGTATGGTATATATTGCTTTTTATCCTAAAAATATAAAAGGCATGGTAAAAGAATTAATAGTTTTTTATCTAGTATCTTTTGCTCTGGGAGGGTGTGCGTTTGCATTATTATATATAGTAAGACCACAAGATATTTTTATGAAAGATGGAGTATATATTGGAACATATCCTATAAAAATAGCTTTACTAGGAGGAATTGTAGGTTTTATTGTCACATATATAGCTTTTAAAGTCGTAAAAACTAGAATGACAAAAAATGAATTAATCTATGATATGGTAATAAAAATAAAAGATAAAGAATTAACTACAAAAGTAATGTTGGATACTGGGAATATGCTAAAAGATCCAATTAGTAATATGCCAGTTGTCCTAGTAGAAAAAAGTATTCTTTATCCTATTTTGCCAAAAGAATTGCTAGAAAATTCAAAAAACATACTGGGAGGTGATTTTAAAGAAAATGAATACATAAACAACGAGTATAGAACAAGGTTAAGAATTATTCCATTTACATCTGTGGGAAAACAAAATGGAATGATGCTGGGAATTAAAGTAGATAAAATAAAAATAATAACGGATGTGGATGAAGTTATAAATGACAATGCAATTATATGTGTATATGAAAAAGAATTTAGCAAAAGAAAAAAATATTTTGGACTGATAGGAATTGATTTGCTAGAAAGGAGAGAGAATAAAAATGAACATTTTACAAATACTTAAGAACAGTATTAATACTTTGTACATAAAGTATATAGGTAATGATGAAATTGAAAATTTGCCTATTTATTACATAGGAGGAAGCCAAACTTTGCCTCCGCCACTTGAGCCAAAAGAAGAAGAAGAAGTGCTAGAAAAATTGTCGAAAGGTGATGAAAGTGTAAGAAAAACCTTAGTGGAAAGAAATTTAAGACTGGTGGTATATATAGCAAAAAAATTTGAAAACACAGGTGTGGGGCTAGAAGACTTAATATCTATAGGAACTATTGGACTTATGAAAGCAATTAATACATTTAATACAGATAAGAATATTAAGCTCGCGACATATGCTTCAAGATGTATAGAAAATGAGATATTAATGTATCTTAGAAGGAGTAATAGAATAAAAGGAGAAGTATCAATAGATGAACCACTCAACCAAGATGGTGATGGAAATGAATTATTGCTTTCTGATATTTTAGGAACAGACCCAGATGTAACTTCAAGAAGAATAGAAGACGAGGTGGATAAGACATTACTTAGAGCATCAATAAAAAAACTGAGCAATAGAGAAAGAAATATAATGGAGCTCAGATTTGGCTTTATCAGTGGAAATGAAAAAACACAAAAAGAAGTAGCTGACATGTTAGGAATTTCACAGAGCTATATATCAAGATTGGAAAAGAAAATAATAGGAAAAATGAAAAAGGATATTATGAGTAAAACTGGTTAGAGTCCAATTGCGAGATATGTCGAAATTTGTCTTGCAATAATCGAATAGTAAAACCTCTTTTGGGAAATAATTAAAATGACAATGTATTTTCAAAAGGAGGTTTTCTCTTGATTAATAAAGTAGAAATATGTGGCGTTGACACTTCAAAATTGCCACTACTGTCTACAGAAGAAAAGAAAGAGTTATTAATAAAAATTAAGAATGGAGACAAAGAAGCAAGAAAAAAATTTATAAATGGAAATTTACGACTTGTATTAAGTGTCATAAGAAGATTTTTCAGAAAAGGTGAAAATGCAGACGATTTATTTCAAGTCGGATGTGTAGGTTTAATAAAAGCAATAGATAACTTTGAGCTTGAGCAAAATGTTCAGTTTTCTACTTATGCTGTTCCAATGATTATAGGAGAAGTAAAAAGATATTTAAGAGACAATTATTCTATACGAATAAGTCGCTCAATTCGAGATTTGGCATACAAAGTAATAGCAGAAAAAGAGAGATTTTTAAAAGAAAAAGATAGAGAGCCAACATTAGATGAGTTAGCTAATTTATTAGATGTATCAAAAGAAGATATAGTGCTTAGTATAGATGCAATTCAAATGCCAATCTCACTTCAAGAGCCAGTTAATGGTAACGATTTAGACAATATCAATATAGAAGACCAAATAAGTGATAAAAAGAACAGTGATAGCTACTGGGCAGAAACTATTACTATATTAGAAGCTATGAAAAGACTAAACGAAAAAGAAAAAATGATTATAAGTAAGAGATTTTTTGAAGGAAGAACACAAATAGAAGTGGCTGAAGAAATAGGAATATCACAAGCACAGGTATCTAGATTAGAGAAGAATGCAATAAATCATATAAAGAGGTTATATAGGTAATTTTTATATAAAGAGGTATTAATAATATTAGTAGCATATAATATAATAGAAATCTTAGAAGGGAGAAATAAAGATGGGGCAGAAAGGGATGGATTTTAAACATAAGGAAGTAATAAGCATAAATGATGGAAGAAAGTTAGGTTATGTTCAAGATGTGTGTGCTGATTTAGAAACTGGAAATATAACAAGCATTATTGTGCCTGGAAGTAATAAATTAATGGGTATATTTTCGGGTGGAAACGAAGTTGTAATTGAGTGGCAAAAGATAAAATGTATAGGAGAAGATGTTATTTTGGTAGATGTATAAAATTTCCAACAAAATTCTTCAAATTTCTACAAAAAAACTCTTGACTTTAAAGTTTTATTATGGTATCATAATAAATGTACTGAGGAACATATGAAAAACATATAGATAAATTAGTAAAGTTTTAGCAAAATAGAGAAAAAAATCACATCAATACTAGTTTATTATTTTGCACTTTTTTAAGGATTTTAGCATATGTTAAATGGAAGATGGATGAGGAAAAAATTAACACTAAAAAAACTTAAAAAAAGTCAAAAAAACTATTGACATACGACCTCAAATATAGTACAATAAAATACGTTCCACACAAATGGAATTGAGATTACATAAAAAGCACATTGAAAAGTAAACAATAAACTTTGAGAAACCAATAAAGCGGTAGTAAAACTACCAAAATAAATAAACGCGAAAGCG
>CAJFHE010000039.1 GCA_904378095.1 uncultured Clostridia bacterium
TACGTTAGGGTTTCACAAAAATTTGATTTTGAAAGGACAAAATTAAATGAAAAAAAGAAAGAATTAGAGCAAAAGTTAAGTCAAACAGAAGAAAAAGTAAATAATAAAAACAAAGCAAAAGAAGAAAAAGAATTAGATAAATTAATAGAAAATTTTTTGAAATTAGAAAAGATTGATAAGATTTATCTATATCGATTAATCAACAAAATAGAGATAGATAAAGATAAAAATATTTACATATATTTTAACTTTTCAAAATTAGATTCTATTAATGAAAATCTAGATGAATTTGTTAAAATTGAAGAATTAATAAATGAAGACAAACAAAAATGCAAAGCTATGTAATTTCAATAGTTACAAGACTTTGTAAATTGGTTGGTAGTTTTTAAAATCTACACCGTTAAAGTTTGCTTTCCATCCTGATGGAAATGGAATACCAGGAAAATTTAATGATATATCTCTATATTGATTATATACACCTGTATTTTCACCGACTACTCCTGTAACTAAATCTACGCCATCTGGATTAACCATTGGCACTATATAAATTGATGTATTGTTAAATATTTCTCTAGCGCTATATCCATATATAAAACCATTGCTTTCATAGGCTTTTGCAAAGTCTTCAACAAATTTCATAAGTACTACTGCTGTAATCCACTCATTAGCATGAATTGCAGCGCTGTACATTACTTCTTTGGCTCCACTCCCTATTCTAATATATGGTATTGGCTTTCCAAGTACACTATACCCTATATTTCCGGTTTGCAAAAATCTATATCTTTTTCGTAATTGCTCTATATTATTTTGTAATATGCATGATGTATATGCTATGGTAGTAGGCACTATTATATCTTCCATAAAAACCTCCTTTATGCTCTGGCAAAATTTACTTATATTATATTCAGAATAAATTTTTTTGATAATTTTAGAGCTCAAGAAGCATTGGACAAAAAATTTTACTTATGCTATTATTAGTTTATATAAAAATATCTTCATGGCGTGCACAACACAAAAATAAGAAAGGAAGTTGTTTTATGAGTAGAATTAATGAAGGAATATCTGAAATGTTAAAAGATTTAAAAGAAGGTATATTACAAGATTTGCTAAATAAGCTTACTAATGACGACACATTAGAGCTAGAGTTTAGAACTGGTTACCTTAGTATTTATTACAGAGGTGGATGTGTAAGTAAACTTGTGCATAAAGATGTAAATTGCTATGAGGATTATTTTGACGAAAATTATAATAAAGAAAGAGAGATTAATCCAGAAGATGAGGGAAAAAATCAAAAACTTCAAGGAGAAATTAAATCTAGTGAAGATTGTAAGGCTTTCGTAAAAGAGATTATAAATCGAAAAGAAATTATGAATAGCTTTTTTGCGAAAATCCCAAAAAGAGAAAGAGAATTTCAACAATTAGTAGAAAGAGAAAATAACGATAACAAAGAAAGTAATTTTTATATTTCTGACATAGAGTATGCTAGAGAAAATAATAGGTTTGATATGCTAGCTGTACAAAGAATAGATGGCAAACCATATAATGAATTAAAACTTTCAATAATAGAAATGAAATACGGAGCCAAAGCAATTGGAGATAAATGTGGAATTTATGAGCATTATTTAGGAGTAAAAAATTTAACTAAAGAGGCAATTGAAGATATAATAGAAGATACAGAAGTTAGCATGCAATGTAAAAACGAATTAAAACTTATTAAGGCAAAAGATTATATTGAAAGAGGAATAAAAATAGTTAATAACGAGGAGATAGATTTAATTTTTTTAATCAGTGGCATAACATTAAAACATAACCAAAAATTATTAGAAGAATTAGACAAGGTAAATGCCGATTTGAAAGAGAACAACAAAATTTCAAATACAAATATAAAGTTAAATGTAGGAATTTTTTGTACGTATTTAGCTGGTAATGTTATGTATGACAGAGATATTCTATCAATAGATGATTTCTTTAAGTTACATGAATTCAGAAAGAATTTGAATTAATATTTATGTTACTATTTGGCATATCTACTAGAGCAACATGGTGGGATTTAAAAAGAAAACTTATAAATAGTAACTCGTATAATAAAAAGTTAGGAGAAATATATGAAAGTTATAATTCATCGTGGAGCACATCAAATTGGTGGTTGTATCACTGAAGTGCAATCAGACAAAGGCACAAAAATAATAATCGATATAGGAGAAAATTTGCCGTCAGCAAACCATGGGGACGGTTTTAAAGCCGATGTTTCAATAGATTCTAGTGAACCTCGGTGACAGATTTAAATCTGTCACCTGTGTTTCACCGGATTCTAATAAAAGTAACGAAATAAAAATAGAAGGCTTAAATTCAGGACTTAAGCCTTCTTATGATGCTGTATTTGTAACACATTACCACGGAGACCATATTGGGCTATATAATCAAATTTTAGATGGAATACCTATATACGTTGGAGAAATATCAAGCCACATATATACAATATTGCAAAACCGCCTTTTAAGGGCAAAAATAATAACCGAAGATGATGTAAAATTAATTGATAAATTTGTAACCTTTAAAATTCCCGAAAAGATAACAATTAAAGATATGGTTATAACTCCAATTCAAGTTGACCATTCAGCATTTGATGCTCATATGTTTTTAATTGAATGTGATGGCAAAAAACTACTTCATACAGGCGATTTTAGAACTCATGGACAAAGAGGAAAAGCAGTTATTCCAGCTTTAGAAAAATTTGTAGGTCCTGTAGATTGCTTAATTTGTGAGGGCACAACCCTTTCAAGAAAAAGAGAACAACCTATGACAGAATTTGAATTACAGAAAAAAGCTGAGCAAATTTTTAAAGAGAATAAATATAGTTTTGTAATGTGCAGTAGTACAAATATTGATAGAATTGCTGCAATACATAAAGCTGCTCTAAGCACGGGAAGATTGTTTGTTTGTGATGAATATCAAAAGGAAATTTTAATGTATGTTGATAGCATTTCTAAAAGCTCGTTGTATAAATTTCAAGGTAAAGTATTAAGTTATGCTGATAATATTTTAGAGCTCATGAAGAAAAAGGGCTTTGTTATGCTTGTTAGAGCAAATTGGGGCTCTAAAGAAGTAATGAATCATTTTACTGAAGGTATATTTATTTATTCTCAATGGGAAGGATATTTAGATAAAGACTTTAAGGAATATAAATATTTACAAGATTTCGTACCTAAAGATTATATTTATTTGCACACCAGCGGACATGCAGATTTTGAATCAATAAAACATGTTTGCCAAGTAGTTAGTCCTAAGCTTCTTATTCCAATTCATGGAGAAAAGCCTGAGATTTTTAAAGAGATGCGGACTAGAAAATTGTGTAATCAAACTAACAAGTGATGGGGATGAAATTGTGGTGTAATTTTCATAATTCAAAAAATTTGCTAAAATCACTTTATAAATCACTAAAAAAATGATAGAATCCTTATGATAAAAGAAATGTTAATGAGATTTGCGGAGGAAAAAATGGACGTAGTAAGACCTTTTGTAAAATGGGCTGGTGGCAAAGGTAGCTTAATTCCACAGATAACAAAATATTATCCATTTGAATTAAAAAACGGCAGAATAGAAAGATATGTAGAGCCTTTTGTTGGAGGAGGAGCTGTCTTAATAGATATTTTACAAAAATATGAAGTACAAGAAGCATATGCCTTTGATATAAATAAAGATTTAATTAATTGCTATAATGTGATAAAGTTTAATGTTGAGGATTTAATCCAAAAGCTCGAGAAAAAAGAAAAAGAATTTTTGAGCCTAGATAATGAAAAAAGAAAAAACTATTTTTATGATGTTAGAGAAGAATATAACTCTTATATTTTAGAGGCTGAGTCAAATGTAAAACGTGCCTCCGAGTTTATATTTTTAAATAGAACATGTTTTAATGGGCTTTACCGAGTAAACAGAAATGGAAAATTCAATGTGCCTTTTGGCAAATATAAAAATCCAACTATTTGCGACTCTAGCAATTTAAGAAATTTGTCAAAACTAATAAAAGATGTATTATTTGAATATGGAGACTATAAAAAAAGCGAAGAAATAATAGATAGAAATACTTTTGTGTATTTTGACCCTCCATACAGGCCACTTTCTGATACTTCTGGATTTACTTCATATACTAAAGAGGATTTTAATGATGAGAAACAAAAAGAATTAGCAGAATATTTTAATCTACTAAGCACAAGAAATGCGAAATTAATGTTAAGCAATTCTAATCCAAAGAATGTAAATGAAAATGATAATTTTTTTGAGGATATATACAGAGGATTTAACATTAATGAAGTTTCAGCTAAAAGAATGATAAATTCAAATTCAGAAGGACGTGGAGAGATTTCTGAATTGTTGATTACAAATTATGAGGAGTGAGATTTTTAAAATTACCAAATAAAATAACAAATAGGAGGCTTCTTATGACAAGAGAAGAATTTTGTAAATACCATTGGGAATATTTTTTAGTATTAGAAAGGGATTTAATGGAAATTGAAAGATTTGTATCATTTGATTTGGGCGATAATATTTTATATACTAATAACTCATGTAATGATTATGGTAACAGCCAATGTTTCTCAAATGAGTTTATAAAACAGTACCAATCAATCTGTTCTGAAATAGATGTAATACTTAAAACTATTTGTAAAGAATTTGATAAAAATTCGTCTGCAAATGATATGTGCAAATATACAACTGAAATATTAAAAGAATGGCCAGGAATTGTTAAACAAAGAGTGTTAATGAAAGATATTGAATTGCAACCCTTTATAAATTGGAAAATAACGCCTTATAATTCACCTGATTGGTGGACTCCATATAATAAAGTTAAACATGATAGAATTTCAAATTATAAAGAAGCAAATTTAAAAAATGTATTAAATTCATTAGCAGCTTTATACATCTTAGAACAATATTTGGCAAAATATATTGGTGATAGAGATTCTGTTTATGATGTACCTAATGACATTTCTAAACTATTTGAAATGATAAATTATAAAACGCAAAGAAAAGTCATTGGAAAAAATGCTTATGAAATCAATGAAGATGATATTGATGAAATATTTAAAGATTTTTAGCTTAAAATAGACTTTGTCAAGTAAAGTGTGGTGCGACTGTGAAGGTTGCATAGTGTAGGAGGTGGAAATCTTCCTTGGAAATACTCTAGCCAAGTAATTCAATATCAAGTTTTGGGTAGGTTGCAGTAATGCAACCTACTAAGCGTAAACAGAGAGGTGTTAGGGGAAGGAATACATCCCCGTTAAAAGGATGAGAAAAGTTATTTACAGTAAAAAAATAAAAAAATATATACAACATTTAAGTAGAACAGAATTATTATTCAAACCAAAATTAGGTAATGCATTTTTAATATAGTGCAAAAAATTTTTATATTTTTTAAATAACTATAATATTAAAAATACTGGAAATAATATTTTAAAAGTGCTATACTACTAAAAATGAGGTGTTTATATGTTAAAAAATACTGAAGAATTGATAGATATTCTTTTAGAAATGTTAAAGAATCCTGAAAATGAATAT
>CAJFHE010000040.1 GCA_904378095.1 uncultured Clostridia bacterium
TTTTGTGAACAAAAATATTATACGAGTTTTTCTTACAACTGTCTACTGTTCATTTTCTTTTTTATCAAATTTTTGTTGCATTTCAAATGAAATTTTCGGCTTTTTATTTTACCCTCTATTTCTTATTTTGCCAAAATATGTTATACTTATGCATAGTTTATAAAAATATAAATGAGGTATTAAAATGAGTACAAAATATTTAAAAACATTAGAATATGATAAAGTTCTTGCAAAGCTTAGCTCTTACACCAAAACTTATTTAGGTAAAGAATTAGCTTCAAAACTTAGCCCAGAATTTAATAAATCTGCAGCTCAGTCGAGCCTGGAGCTTACTAAAGAAGCTGTTAGCTTAATCTACCGCAAAGGAAATATTCCACTTTCTGAGCTTCCAGACATTTCTGTAAATATTAAGTCTTTGGAAAGTAGTGGAATTTTGTCTGCCGCTTCTTTACTAAACATTGCAAGATTTTTGAAAATTTCTAGAGAAGTAAAAGAATATTTCTTTTCTTCTGATGACATAGATTTGGAAGAATACACTAAACTTTATGACAGATTCGATTTGCTATACACCAATAAAAACATAGAAGAAAAGATTTTTTCTGTTATTTTAGATGAAAATACTATAGCAGATGATGCTTCTCCTAAGCTTAGCACGCTTCGTAAGCAGAGCAAGAAGTTGGAGCAAGATATTAGGGATAAGTTGAATTCTTTTATCCATTCAAGCACATATTCCAAATACATAATGGAGCCGATTGTTACAATTCGCTCTGACAGATATGTAATCCCAATAAAAGAGGAGTATCGCTCTCAGGTGAAGGGTTTTATTCACGACGTTTCTAGCAGTGGCTCTACTGTGTTTATGGAACCTATCTCTGTGTTTGAGCTTAACAATGAAATTGCGAATATAAAGGTGGAGGAAGACATTGAAATAGAGAGAATTTTAGCAAATTTATCAGCAATGCTATATGAATACACTCACTATTTTAACAACAATATTTCTATTTTAGCAGAGCTCGATTTAGTATTTGCTAAAGCTTCATATTCTCTTGCAATTGATGGAGTAATTCCAAAAATAAGTAGCGAAAAATTTGTTAATTTAATAAGTGCAAGACACCCTTTGATTGATAAAAATACTGTTGTACCAATTGATATATCACTTGGAAAAGAGTATTCGTCTTTGGTAATTACAGGACCTAACACAGGTGGTAAAACCGTTTCTTTAAAAACTTTCGGCTTGCTACTTTTAATGGCATATTCTGGCATATATATTCCTGCAAAAGAAGGAAGCAGCATTTATGTGTTTGACAACATTTTTGCAGACATTGGTGACGAGCAAAGCATTCAAGAAAGTTTAAGCACATTTTCTTCACATATGGTAAATATTGTGGAAATTACAGAAAAAGCCACCTCAGAAAGCCTAGTCTTACTAGACGAGCTCGGCTCTGGTACAGACCCTATTGAAGGTGCAAACCTTGCGATTAGCATTTTAAAGTATTTTTATGATTTAGGCGCTTTTGTTATTTCCACTACCCATTATCAAGAGCTAAAAAACTATTGCTTGACAACCGACGGCTTTCAAAATGCAAGTTTTGAATTTGATGTAGAAAATCTAAAACCTACATATAAGCTATTAATCGGTATTCCTGGTAAAAGTAATGCATTTGCTATAAGTAAAAAATTAGGCTTAAAGCAAGAAATTTTGGATGATGCCAATTCTTTAATGAAGCAGGAGGATGTTGGTATTGAAGAATTAATGAAAAATATTTATGATAACAAAATAGCAATTGAAGCTGAAAAAGAGCAAATAGATAAGAATCTAGCACAGGCTGAAGCACTTAGAAAATCTCTGGAAAATGAGAAAAATCAGCAAAAAGAAAAACAAGATAAAATTTTAGATAGTGCAAAAAAAGAAGCAAAAGAAATTATTTCTGATGCAAAAGAAAAAGCAAATAAAGTTATACGAGAGCTTAGCTCTTTAGACAAATGGGATTTAGCAAAGGCAAATAACTTGCGAAATGAGCTTAACGCAGAGCTAAAAGAAGTCTCTACTTCTTCAAATTCGGGATTAAATTTGGAGGAATTAAAGAATGCTTTAAATAACAAATTTAGTTTAAAGAATAGCAGCTTGGCTGATAAAGAGAAAAATAAAAACCAATCTGGTAACAAGGCTTCTAGTCAAAATGCAAAAATAGCTAGTAATAGTTTAAAAGCTAATAATGGCACATCACATTCTTCTGTTACATTTTCGAAAGGAAATAAGTTTAAAGCACAAACAATTTCAAGTGAAATAAATGTAATTGGAATGAATGTAGACGAAGCCACATTCGTAATAGATAAATACCTAGACGACTGTGCAATCTCGAAACTTTCACCTGTACGAATAGTACACGGCAAAGGCACTGGCAAGCTTCGCGAAGGAATACACAAATTCTTAAAAACAAATCCTCATGTCAAGTCCTTCCGCCTCGGCACTTTCGGCGAAGGCGAAATGGGCGTAACTGTAGTCGAGCTAAAGTAACTTGTTTTTGGGGACGGAGGAAAAAAACAAGATTTCTACAATTTTAAGAACTAGGACAAAAAGGAACACTCCCTTTTGTCCTAGTTTTATAAATCTGCTACTAATTCCAATCCATCTAGTTTTGCTACCTTTACCTTTCTAATCTCATTTTCTAGATTTTCTTCTGTCTCCACCTTTACCACTAAATAATTAGTCGTATGCCCCTTGAAATATCTCTTTCCCGCTTCCACATGAGGCTCTTCAAAAAGCACATCTACTTCTTTTCCTACATATTGCTCATTATATTCTTTTTCATTCTTATCAGACAACTCTATCAGCTTTCTGCTTCTTTCTTCTTTGATACTTCCATCTATTTGATTTGGCATTACAGCTGCCTTTGTGCCCTTCCTTTGGGAATATTTAAAAATATGCATTTTATAAAATTTTATTTCTTTTAAATTTTCATAAGTAATGTTAAATTCTGCGTCTGTCTCTCCAGGAAAACCAACTATTACATCTGTTGTTAGAGATACATTTGGATACGCTTTTCTAAGTAAATCCACTCCCGACTTAAATTCCTCTATGGTATATCTTCTATTCATTCTTTTTAAGGTATCATTGCAAGCACTTTGAAGAGACAAATGGAATTGATTACATATTTTTTCTAATTTAGATAATCTTCCAACGAATTCTTCTGTAATTAAAGTTGGCTCAAGTGAGCCGTAAACGAATGCGCTCTATCCCATCAATTTTGTTTATTTCTTCTAGTAAATCTATTAATCCGTACTGTTGCGGTTTAAAGTCTCTGCCATATGAAGCCAGATGGATTCCTGTAATGACTACTTCTTTAATCCCCTGCATTGCAATTTTGGTTATTTCGCTAACTACGCTCTCTGGTTTTCTACTTCTGATATGACCTCTTGCAAATGGTATAATGCAATATGAACAAAATCTGTCACACCCATCCTGCACTTTTATTACAGCTCTTGTCTTTTCTGTAAAAGTAACATCACCAAAATCTGCATATTCTTCACAATGAAGCACATCTGTTACATCTATATGCTTTAGCATTGCTTGCTTTGTGTTATTTATATTTAAGTTTTGCTCTTCACTATTCATATCGCTATTTTCTTCTCTATTTATTTCAATTTTTCTCTTGATAGTTGCTTTCCTATCATTTAGCATCCTCTCTACATAATCAATAACATTCTTCTTCTCATTAGTACCCAAAATTAAATCTATTTCCGTAATCTTCTCTAGCTCTTCTTTTGCCACTTGTGCATAGCATCCAACAGCGACAAGTATAGCATTTGGATTTAGCTCTTTTACTCTTCTAAGCATCTGTCTCGACTTTCTATCTGCCATATTAGTTACTGTGCATGTATTTACTATATATACATCAGCCACTTTATCGAATTCTACTATCTCATATTCGGCTTTCATAAATTCTTGTATCATTCCATTTGTCTCATATTGATTTACTTTGCAACCTAGTGTGTAAAATGCTGCTTTTAGCTTTTCCATTTATCGTACATCCCTTCTGTAATTTTTTTATCTATAATTCAATTTATTTTAATTAATTCTACTATTATCTCAATTTCATTTAATAAAATGCAATCCCCTACAAAATTTTATCATGTTTTACATAACATTGCAAGAAAAACAAGTGGACGGTTTGGCAAAAAGGAGTGTCCCTAACGTCCAAAAACTTGCACAAAAAGGAGTGTCCCTAATGTGCAAGTTCTTAAAATTTGCTTATTTCGTTATCTTTCTATTAATACATTCCGCCTACGTCTGCTGCTGCATCGCCATGTCCGCCGCAGTTGCAAGCTGGCTCTTTTTTATCTGTTACTAGGCTTTCTGTTGTAAGTATCATTGATGCAATTGATACTGCATTTTGAAGTGCGCTTCTTGAAACCTTTGTTGGGTCTACAATTCCGGCTTTCTTCATGTCTACATATTCTTCTGTTGCCGCATCAAATCCTATACCTTTTTCACTATTTTTTACCTTTTCCATTATAACTGCTGGCTCTAATCCTGCATTTGTAGCTATTTGTCTTACTGGCTCTTCCAATGCTCTTAGAATTATTCTACCACCAATTTTCTCGTCTCCATGTAGTTTTTCTACTTCTTTTGCAACTTCTGGTATAATGTCTACAAATGCTGTACCACCACCTGCAACTATACCTTCTTCAACTGCTGCTTTTGTTGCAGATAATGCATCTTCTATTCTTAATTTTCTATCTTTCATTTCAACTTCTGTAGCTGCACCAACACCAATTACTGCAACTCCACCTGCTATTTTAGCAAGTCTTTCTTGTAAATTTTCTTTTTCGAATTCGCTCTTTTCTTCTGCGATTTGTGCTTTTAATTGGTTAACTCTTGCAGTAATTTGTGCTTTGTCTCCCATACCGTCAACAATTATTGTGTTTTCTTTTTGAACTTTTACTTGTCTTGCTCTACCTAATTGCTCAATTTGTGTATCTTTTAATTCCATTCCTAAGTCTGAAGAAATAACTTCACCACCTGTAAGAATAGCTATATCTTGTAACATATTCTTTCTCTTGTCGCCATATCCAGGTGCTTTAACAGCTACTACATTTAATACACCTCTTAATTTGTTTAAGATTAATGTAGATAAAGCTTCTCCTTCTATATCGTCGCAAACAATAACTAACTTTCCTGAATTTTGCATTAAGCTCTCTAGTAATGGTAATATTTCTTGAATATTGCTTATTTTCTTATCTGTAATTAATATATATGGATTATCAACTATTGCTTCCATTTTTTCTGTATCTGTTACCATGTATGGTGATACATATCCTTTGTCGAATTGCATACCTTCAACAACATTT
>CAJFHE010000041.1 GCA_904378095.1 uncultured Clostridia bacterium
AACTCCAAACGGAGAATTCAAAGATATAGCTCATCCAATAAATCCAGAGACAAGAGAGAAAATTCAAAAAGCTATATTAGAAGCTTATGAAGCTCCTGAGGCTGAAGCAAATTCAGCAGAATAATAAATAAAATAATTAAAAGGGTTCCTATAAAGGCACCCTTTTTTTGTGCAAAAAAACAATGTTTTACTAAAATTTTCTTGAATTATATTACCAATTACTGTATAATACTAATATTAGATTATGTAGAGGTGGAGCAAAGAATAGAGATATCTAGAATTTGACTAAAATTTACCTCAAGGAAGGAATGACAAAATATGAAAAATTACACTTTAGTAAAAGAGCTATACAAGAACACAGATGAGTATAGTGGCAAAAAAGTAAAATTGGCTGGCTGGATTAGGACTCTAAGAGACTCTAAAAATTTTGGATTTATAGAATTAAATGACGGCTCATTTTTTAATAATGTGCAGGTCGTTTTTGACAATAATTTAAACAATTTTGAGCAAGTTCGCAAATTAACAATTAGCTCTTCAATTGAGATAGAGGGAAAGGTAGTAAAAACAGAAAATGCTAAGCAACCTTTTGAAATTAGAGCGGAGAAAATAGATGTCGTAAATTTGGCGGATTCGGATTATCCACTTCAAAAGAAAAGACATTCATTTGAATATTTAAGAACAATTGCACATTTAAGACCTAGAACAAATACTTTTAATGCGGTTTTCAGAGTGAGGTCAGTGTTATCTTATGCAATTCATAAATTTTTCCAAGAGAGAGGATTTGTATATGTTCACACACCTATAATGACTGGAAGTGACTGTGAGGGAGCTGGAGAAATGTTTAGAGTGACAACTTTAGATTTGGACAACCCTCCAAAAGGAGAAGATGGAAAAGTTGATTTTTCTCAAGACTTCTTTGGCAAATCATCTCATTTAACAGTTAGTGGACAACTTGATGTAGAGACTTTTGCACATGCTTTTAGAAATGTATATACTTTTGGACCTACATTCAGAGCAGAAAATTCAAATACTGTAAAACATGCAGCAGAGTTTTGGATGATAGAACCAGAAATTTGTTTCGCTGATTTAAATGATTTTATGGATTTAGCAGAAGAAATGATGAAATATATCATAACATATGTAAGAGAAAATGCACCAGAAGAAATGGAATTCTTCAACAAATTCATAGACACAGGATTATTTGAAAAGCTAGATAATGTAGTTAATAACGACTTTGGAAGAATAACATACACTGACGCTATTAAAGAATTAGAAAAAGTAAACGATAAATTCGAATTCCCTGTACATTGGGGAGTAGACATACAAACAGAGCATGAAAGATACTTAAGCGAAGAAATTTTCAAACGTCCAGTTTTTGTTACAGATTATCCAGCAGACATTAAAGCATTTTATATGAAGCAAAACCCAGATGGAAAAACAGTTGCAGCAGCAGATTTGCTTGTCGCAGGAATTGGAGAGATAATCGGTGGAAGTCAAAGAGAGGATGACTTTGAAAAACTAGAAAGAAGAATGAAAGAATTAAACCTATCTAAAGAAGATTATTGGTGGTACATGGATTTAAGACGTTATGGCTCATGCCCACATTCTGGATATGGATTAGGATTTGAAAGAATGATGATGTATTTAACAGGAGTGCAAAACATACGTGATGTGCTTCCATTCCCAAGAACACCAAAAAATTGTGAGTTTTAGAAAAATATAAATCGACTATTTTGACATTCAATATAAAAATAGTCGATTTTTGCAATATTACAAAAATATTACAGCAATATTAAAAATATGTTACATTTTACCCTAAAGTATTGATAAAATTAAACTAATGAACTAGAATAAGAATGTATTTATTGTGATCTTGTTTTTGGGGACGGAGGAAAAAAACAAGATTTTAGTAAAAAACTACAATAATTATAGTAGAAAAAAAGGAGAAAAAAGATGCAATACAAAGAAACTGCTGTAAGCCTTGATACTGTAGAGAGAGAGAGAGAGAGAGAGAGCTACATTTAGTGAAGTAGACTTTATTTGTGTTGCAAAAAATAAAATAGATAGAGAAATAAGGATAGACTATAAGGCAAAAATGCGAGTCAAAAAGATGAGCATTTGCCTCAATAGCCTATCCTTTTTGCATGCTTGTGAGGTGATAGAGAATAAGGATAAATATGCGTGAGTATATCATAGCAAAAATTAAATAAAAATGAAGGAGGAAGAAAAGTGTAGGAAGCACTAACTTTACAAAATCTATGAATTCATATAATAATGCAATTGATACATTAAATAATGCAACAAGCAAATATCTAAACACAACATATGCAGATGCATCAAGATGTGTGGGAAGCATACAAAATTATTCAAGTAGTCAAGAAGGTTTTGCAACCTGGGATAGTTTTTCATCATCATATAATGGAAGACTGAAGAGAGGTAGTTCTACTGCTGAAATTGACTGGAAGCAGATGCAAAGATTTGGTTTGTCACTATTAAATAATGCGGATGATGAATATTGGCTTGCATCGAGATGGTGGGGGTATTCAAATGGCTCTGAAAATCGAACATTTGGAATGAGGTATATTAATGAATGGTATGTAACAGCTAATGAAGATTATGATAATGAGACTTTGTGTATTGTACATAGTAATGGTAGTACAGAAGCTTATGGATTTACAAAGGGCCTTCGCCCAGTATTCCACCTAAAAGACAACGTAAAAATCACCGGAGGCTCTGGAACTGAGTCAGACCCATACACATTAGGCGTATAGTAACTAAATCAGATAGATAAATAAAAAGACGTCTGAGACTATTGAAGTCTCAGACGTTTTGTGATATATTTTGAATGTAGAAAACATGTATGGAATATATAACGAAAGGTGTTGATATAATATGAATTTTAATGGGATTGGAATAGGTGAAAGTAATTTTAAAGCACTTAGATTAAGACATAATTACTTTATAGATAAAAGCATGTATATTAAAGACATCATAGACAATCAATCTAGAGTAGTGCTAGTAACGCGTCCACGTAGATTTGGTAAAACATTAAATATGAGTATGCTAAGATATTTCTTTGATTGTGATGCAAAAGACTCAAAGGAATTATTTGATGGACTAAAAATAATGGAACAAGGAGAAGAATATACTTCAAAATTGGGAGCATACCCATGTATATATTTAACTATGAAAGATTTAAATGTAAGCACATATGAATACATGTTAATGCAACTAAAAACAGCGATGATGGAAATATACTTTGAAAAAAAATATTTGCTAGATGGAGATATGCCAGAGGGCGAAAAAGAGACATATAATAAAATCCTTGCAGCAAATACAAATGAAATGGACTTATTAAACAGCGTGAAGATGTTATCTAAGCTTTTATACAACTACTATAACAGACCAGTAATGCTATTTATAGATGAATATGATGTACCAATCCAAACTGCATATGTAGAAGGATATTATGAGCAAGCTATAAAATTCTTAAAAACATTTTATGGGACAACATTTAAGGATAATCCATATTTGGAAAAAACTGTGTTAACAGGAGTAAGCAGAGTTGCAAAAGAAAGCATATTCAGTGGAGCAAATAACTTTAAAGTATTTACAGTGTTAGACAATGAATTCGCAGATGATTTTGGAATAACAAGTGAAGAAATGGATAAGGTCATCAAAGATTTCGATGTAGTAGATGATAAAGAAGAAATAAAAAAATGGTATGATGGATATAGAATAGGAAATATAGATGGAATATATAATCCATGGAGTGTTCTAAACTACTTAACAGATAGACAACTAAAGCCATACTGGGTAAATACAAGCTCAAATGACTTAATAAAAATGACATTAAAAAATTCAACAACAGTAAAAGAAAAGATGGAAAGATTACTAAAAGATGAAGAGATTGAGGTACCAATAAACCTAGAAACAGTAATAATAAATATAGAAGAAAACGAAGACAACATATGGGGGCTAATGGTTGGAACAGGGTATTTAAAAGTTAGTGAAGTAGTAAATTTGGCAGAAGGAATATATAAAGTAAAATTGCCAAACTATGAGATAAAGTTACTATTCCAAGAAATGGTAAGGGACTGGTTTAAAGATAAAGTAATAGGTAATGATTTAAGAAGTATTTTAAAAGACTTGGTAGAGCTAAACTTAAGTGAATTTGAGAAAAAGTTTAGAATACTAGTTCGTGAAATGTTTAGTTATATGGATGTAGGCGAAAACACAGCAGAAAATTTCTACCATGCGTTTGTGTTAGGAATGCTAGTAGGGCTAAAAGATAGCTACTATGTGAATTCAAATAGAGAGTCAGGATTTGGAAGATATGATATAATGCTAGAGCCACATGACAAAAATGCAAATAGCTTTATAATAGAGTTTAAAGTGGCAGATGATTTTGAAGATGAGACAATAGAGGAAACTATAGAGAGTGCGAAGCAGCAAATAGAAGATAAAAATTACGAAAGTAATTTAAGGGAAAGAGGATTTAATAATATAACGAAAATGGTCTTTGCATTTAAAGGCAAAGAATGTAAAATGAAAGTGCTTTAAAATGATGATAAAAAAACAGGGAAATTAACATAACACAAACTTTTAGAAAAATTAGCCAAAAGTGTTGACTTTTGGCTTTTTTCATTATATAATAATAAAGCATGAATTTGGCGATGAAGTAAGATGTGGCTACACAAGGCTTAACTATAAGCTTTGATGGAGGGAACTCTTATGGAGTATGTCGTGGCAAAGACCAAGGCGGTAAGTTTTAAAATGAAGCACTTATCCCAAGATTATCATGCAAAACTTGGGCTTTTATATTGGTAATATTCAAAACACCAGGGTGCGTTTATAACTTCCGACCACAAAATTATATTTTAAGGAGGGAATTTTAAATGGCAGCAAAAAAAGAAAATGCAGTGACAAGCGAAAAAATTAGAATAAGATTAAAGGCTTATGATCATGTTGTTTTAGAACAGTCTGCTCAAAAAATAGTAGATACTGCTAAAAAAACAGGAGCA
>CAJFHE010000042.1 GCA_904378095.1 uncultured Clostridia bacterium
GATTCATCGGAATATCCAGAGGACTGGAGATGTGCTATTTGTGGAGACAAAAGATATGATAATGGAACATGGCTATGTGCTTCTGATAAAGCAATAAGACATCAAATGGATTCAAGAAATATTCTAAATGAAGATAATATATTTCAATTTTTAGAATTAAAATTTACAGAGGGAGCGCAAACAGTAGAAGGAATAAAGTCACTTACAGAAGGTTCTTTTTTAGAAGGCGATAGTATAGCTGAGGCATTAATACAAGCCGGAAAAAATGCAAATGTGGATGCTTACTTTATTACTGCGAGATTAATACAAGAGCAAGGAAGGAGCGGAACTACTTTATCGAGAGAATATGAATATAATGGAGTGATAGTATATAATCCATTTAATATTAATGCAACAGGAAACTCTAGTGAAGAAATCTTGCAAAATGCAGCGGAATATGCCTATGAGCAAGGATGGGATTCTTTAGAAAAAGCTTTAATTGGTGGAGTGGATTTTGTAAGAAGCGGATATATTGATGTAGGTCAAAACACCTTATATTTGCAAAAGTTTGATATTGTAAATCAAGATGGAACACTATATTCGCATCAATATATGCAAAATTTATTAGCACCTGAATCAGAAGCAACAAATATGAAATCAATATATGAAGCTTCAGCTACAGTAGATACAAATTTAAATTTTATTGTACCATTATATGAAAATACGCCAGAAGAAGTTTCAGAATAGGAGGGGCAATGTCAATAATAAGTGTAAAAAATTTAACCTTCCGATATGATGGGAGCTTAGAGAATGTATTTGAAAATGTATCATTTAACATTGACACAGACTGGAAACTAGGCTTAATTGGAAGAAATGGAAAGGGAAAAACTACATTTTTAAAGCTATTACTAGGTGAATATGAATATAAAGGAACGATAACAAAAAGTGTAGAATTTGATTATTTTCCATTTGAAGTAAAAGACAAAGAAAGAATGGCAATAGAGATTGTAAATGAAATTGCACCAAGTGTAGAAGACTGGCAGATTATTAAGGAATTAAACTTATTAAATACAGACGCAGAAATTCTTTATCGAAATTTTAATCTGTTAAGTGGTGGAGAACAAATAAAAATTCTGAGTTTGATAAAGATATAAAGCAAATGAGTGAAGGTCAGAAAAAGAAAATTCTAATAGCAAAAAGTATATCAGAACAGGCAAACCTTTATATTTGGGACGAGCCTTTAAATTATATTGATATTTTAACAAGAATACAAATTGAAGATGCTATCTTAGAATACAAGCCTACTATTATTTTTGTAGAGCATGATGAAACATTTATAAAGAAGATAGCTACAAAGGTGATAGAGCTAGAAAAATAGAAAGGAGAATGAAAAATGTTAGAAGGTATTGAAGTCTTATGCCATAGTAGCATTCGATTTAGTAAGAAAAAGATAATCTATTTTGACCCATTTAAAATAGAAGAAAATTATAATGATGCAGATGTGATTTTTATCACACATGACCATTATGACCATTATTCTGAAGAAGATATAGACAAGGTAGTAAAAGAAGATACAATTATTGTGGTACCAGAAGATTTAAAAACAAAATTATTGAAAAAAGGATGGAAAGAAGAAAATATTATTACAGTAAGACCAAATGAAAGTTATACTGTAAAAAATATAGAATTCAAAACAATACCAGCCTATAATGTTAATAAGCAATTTCATCCAAAAGAAAATGCGTGGGTTGGATATTCGTTAGAAATAGAGGGAGTTACCTACTATATAGCAGGTGATACTGATATAACAGAGGAAAATAAAAAAGTTAAATGCGATGTGGCATTTGTGCCAGTTGGTGGAACTTATACAATGAATTACACAGAAGCATCAGAGCTAATAAATGAAATAAAACCTAAAGTTGCTGTGCCAACACATTATGGCAGTATAGTGGGCTCAAAAAAAGAAGGAGATAAATTTTCGAAATTAGTAAATTCAGAGATAAAAGTAGTAATTTTAATGAAAGAATAAAGGGAGTAATATGGAAAAAATAGAACAAGCAACAAAACAGAAAAAGAAGTTTAAAATATTTGGATATACAATATGGAGAATTTTAGCCTATTTTATAATCTATAGTGTATTAGGTTATATCATAGAAACACTTTTTGGAATTGTAACAAAAGGAACATGGGAAAGTAGACAAAGCTTTTTGTATGGCCCATTTTGTGGTATTTATGGCCTAGGCGCTGTTATTATGATTTTATCCCTACAACATTTTAATCAAAATAATAACCGATTATTTTGGGGTGGATTTATTGTAGGCTCAATTATAGAATATGTAGTAAGTTGGATAGGAGAAGTAATTTTAAATGTAAAATGGTGGGATTATTCTAATATGCCACTTAATCTAAATGGACGAATTTGTGTATTTTTTTCTATCTTTTGGGGACTTCTAGCAATATACTTAATGTCATATATTAATCCTAGGATTGATAGATTAATCAACTGGATAAAGTCAAAAATATCAATTAAAAAATTAAAAGTAATAACATTAATTGTTACAATATTTTTATTTATAGACTTTGTGCTTACAGGGTTCGCTCTAGAATTTTTTATAGTAAGAAAAGTACATGAAAATAATCTTCCGATAGCAAATAAAGAACGAGCAGATGCTGCTTATGAAAGAATATATAGTAATGAGCAACTTGCAGAATTCATTAATAAATTTTGGAATGATAGAAAGATGATTCAAACATTCCCAAATTTAAAAATACAAGATAAAGATGGTAATATTATTTATTTTGCTGACTATGTTGGAGATATTCAACCATATTATTATAAATTTAATTTTAATTTGAAGAAAAATAAAGATGAAATATTTAATAATGCAGATTAAAAAATACTAGGTTCTCTGTAAAAGAGAATCTATTTAATATATACGAAAAAATACTATAAAGAAAGGATAAAAAAACTATTATGGTTTACACAACATATTATAATTCTCCGGTACGGAAAAATATTGCTTGCGAGTAAAGATAATAAGTTAACAGGGTTATGGATAGAAGGACAAAAATATTATCTAGGAAAGTTAAAAGAAGAGATACAAGAAAAAGATGATGACATTATTTTGTTAAAAGCAAAAAAATGGTTAGACAGATATTTCAAAGGAGAGAAACCACAAATTTCTGAGCTAGATTTAGAACCAATTGGAAGTGATTTTGCAAAAAATGTTTGGAAGTTATTATGCGAGATTCCTTATGGAGAAGTGACTACTTATGGAGAAATAGCAAAAAAAGTGGCTAAGATAATGAATAAAAGTACAATGTCAGCACAAGCAGTAGGAGGAGCGGTAGGTCATAATCCAATTTCTATTATTATTCCTTGTCATAGAGTGATAGGAACCAATGGAAGTTTAACAGGCTATGCAGGTGGTATAGATAAAAAGATATTTTTATTAAAACATGAGGGAGCTTCTTTAAAAGCTTTTGACAAATAATAAAGTTTTTATATCAAAAATGTAAAGGAGAATTAAAATGAGAAAATTAAATCTAATAGTTGTGTTTAATAATAATTTAGATAAAGCACTATTTTGTATTAGAGCAAAAGAGCCATATAAGGGTTTATATAACTTTGTAGGAGGAAAAGTAGAAAAAGATGAAACAAATGATGAAGCAGCATATAGGGAGTTATTCGAGGAAACAGGAATATCTCGTAATGATATAGAACTAGACCATTGTACTGGACTTGATAAATATTAAAATGAATAAAGTGAAAATAAGTTAGAAGAATAGTGTTAAAATCTATTCTTCTTTTAAATTATTTGATATAATAAAGGCAAAAAAGGCAATTGTTAACTTAAGTTGACAAAGTTCAAAGGCTAATTGGTAGCATGCAACCGAAATTTACAGTATAATTTAATCAAGAAAATTTGAAAGGAGAAATTAAAAATGACATTAGGAGAAAGATTATTTCAATATAGAAATAGCATAAATATGAGTCAAGAAAAATTAGCAGAAAAAATAGGAGTAACAAGACAAACAAT
>CAJFHE010000043.1 GCA_904378095.1 uncultured Clostridia bacterium
TTAATTAAGAATATGCTTCCTAATGAAACAACCATTGCTAAAATTGCAATTCCTAAATAATTATCTACACCAGTTTTTGGCACATCATCTTTTTCAGGAGCTTGATCCTCTGGTTTTTCTTCAGGCTTTTGCTCTGGCTCTTCTTGTGGAATTTCAGCTATTCTTACATATATTGTTATGTCAGAATTTATTGGATTTGTAAAATCAAATTTATTTGTATAAGCTTCATCTGTATAATATCCTTCTATTTTGTATCCTTCTTCAACTGTAATATGAGATTTTAGCATTTCTTCTGTAATTGTTGCACCTTCATCAACTACTATTTTATTTGTTTCGTCACCTTTAATTAGTGTTATTACCAATTTTGTTGCATCTGTATTAGGTGTTACATTCTCAGGAATAAAACTTTCTGAGATTACATTGTTATCTTTATCTGTAAGAACAACTTTGTCTCCAGCGATTACTACTTTGTTTGTAGTATTTTCTGTATTAGTAATTGTAAAGTCTGTAAGATTTCCATTTTCTGCAGGACGAACTACGTTTTCTGTTTCATCAGATGTTAGTGTTCCATTCATTGTTAAAGTAGGATTATTTGTAGCTGCTGCTCCTTTATCAATTTCAATACCGTTATTTTTGTCTGTTCCATTATACCCTAAATGTAAATCTCTTACTTCAACATTTCCACCATTTACAAGAACTCCACCATATCTAAATCCTGTAATTGAAACATTGTCCAATATTACAGTCGCTCCATCATATGCTTGTACACCATATTTTGGTCCATTGTTCAAATCAATATCTTTTAACGTAAGTTTTCCAGCTGCCAATTGTGCTGTAAACATTGTTTGATTACCTGTTGTAGACGTCCATTCTGTTGACCCAGAAATAGTATAACCATTACCATCTATTGTAAGCTCTTTTTGTATTACAATAGGTCCTGTTACTGTGATATTGTTTTGAATTTCAACAGTTCCACCATCATCTACATTTTCTATTGCGCTTCTTAATGTACTCTCATCTGTTGCATTTTCTGTAGTTGCGGCATTACTTATGCTTGGAATGCACAATAATGCAAGAAGAATAAATGTTATAAATAACATTATTTTGATTGTGTTTTTCATTTTTAACCTCCTAAATTAATAATTCTAAAACTTAAAGAAATTAACATGTAAATTTAATTCTTTATTATTATCTTTTCTCATTTTTGTTTTTTTATTTATATTTTTTTGTTTTTAACAAATTAAATTTTTCCAAAAAATTTTTTAACATAAAACGATGGCAACAGATTAAAATCTATCACCATCGTTTCAGCAAATAAATATTAGCTTGTTTTTTATTCAACTGTCCACGTGAGACCTCCGTCTTCTGTTACATACACAGTTTTACTTCCATCATATGAAATATTCTCTATTTTTCCTTCCTTCACACTAGTAAATTCAATTTCTGCACCTCTGTTAATTCTAACACTACTACTATCAGCTTTTCGCGTTGTCCATGTTTTACCACCATCATGTGTTACTGAAGCTCTTATGTGTTCTCTTTGTCCTAGTTCGTTTCCATAACATACCATTGCTATTCCATCATTTTGATTAAAGAAATTCATATATATTATATATCCACTAGTATCTGTTACCATGCCATTTTTCCAACTTGCACCACCATCATCTGAATAGATTAGGCTAATGAAATCTCCATTACTAGTTTCGAAAATAAGTTTATTAATTCCAATATAATAGCTATCACTTACAAATTCTCTATCTGTGCTATAAATGTTAGAAAGTTCTGCTGGTACTTCTATCCAATTTCTTCCAAAATCTGTTGTAACATATACTTTATTTTCTATAATGTGATAAGAATATTGCTCTGCTATCGTTGTTGAAGAAGGTTGCAAAATTGCTTCTACATAGTTATGTGGCTTCAAATAATATATATTTGAGCCGATTGTAAATACAGTTAAAATTATTACAATTATCAATTCTATAGTTACTTTTTCATTTAATGTTGGAGTTATTTTATTCTTTACTATATTGCTCTTAATTTTTTTGATTACTATATAAATAATATATACTATTAAGCTAAAAGCAATGCCAAGTAAGCTCAATTCACAACAATCAGATATTAAAGCTGTTGCTGTTCGTGGTTTTATTTTTCCTGCAAACCTGCCTATAAATAATAAAACTGTGATAATAATATAAAATATAATATGTTTTTTCTTCATTCCTTTATTCTTTTCTAAAATTCTACCTGTCAATGCACCTATGAAATTTAGAAAAACAAATCCACCGAAATCATCTGGCCACAATATTCCGCTTCTATAATTAAACCAAATTGCAACTAGATAAATTGGAAACATAAATATTGTTGGCAAAAAGAAAATTTTATTTTTATATCCATATAATAATCCTATCAAAAAGCTTCCTATCACAATGGAATAATAATAAATATTCCCTCCATGATTTTTAGAAAGCATAGGTATAATGCACAACAAAAATACTAAAACAGATATTGCTAGAATAAAATATCCTACTTTTGTAATTCCTTTCATTGGATTTTTTGAGATGAATAGATATGTAATAAGTATTGCTAGTAAAATCGCAGTTCCGATAATTATTGTGTAATAAACTATATTTCCATCTATGGCATCAGTACTTAGATAGTGGCTTAGTCCGCTTCCTATATTTGATGCTCCATATGTAAATTCATAATCGTTCATTTGTCCGTCATACATATAATATATATGTATTCCTTCATTATTTCTTGTAACCACTTTTACAGAATATGTACCAGTACTTGGCAATGCACCTGTAATGTTTTCCATTTCTTCTTTAATATCAATGCTTTGATTACTATTGCAAATTAATATTTCTGTGTCCTTTAGTGATTTTAATCCCAAAAACTCTAAGCACATTATTGCAATAACAATTATTGCCGAAATTACAATTTTAATTATCTTTTGTTTTTTAGATTTGTCGGTTGCTCTGGTTTCTTTTTCTTCATTACTCATATTCTTACCCCCTAATTTTTAAGGTGCTTTTCTAATTTTATGCTCTTATTGTAATACAAATTCACATTGCTTTCAACCTATACAATAAAAAATGCGCCAAAGGGGTGCAGCCCCAATTGCGCATTTCATATAATTATCTTGGATATTTTATTGCTGCTTGTGCTGCTGCAAGCCTTGCTATTGGAACTCTAAATGGTGAGCAAGATACATATGTTAGTCCAATTCTATGGCAATATTCTACAGATGCTGGGTTTCCTCCATGCTCTCCACATATTCCAAGCTCTATATCTGGTCTAGTTTTTCTTCCTAGCTCTGCTGCCATTTCTACGAGCTTTCCTACTCCTTCTTCATCTACTCTTGCAAATGGGTCAAAGTCATAGATTCCTTTAGAATAGTATTCTCCCAAGAATTTTCCTGCATCATCACGGCTAAATCCAAACGTCATTTGTGTTAAGTCGTTTGTACCAAATGAGAAAAATTCTGCTTCTTTTGCAATTTTATCTGCTATAAGTGCTGCTCTTGGAATTTCTATCATTGTTCCTACCATGTAATGAATATCCACATCTGCCTCTTTTAACATTTCATCTGCAGTTGATGTTATAATTTGCTTTACATATACAAGCTCTTTATAATCACCAACAAGTGGAATCATTATTTCTGGTTTTACTTGGGTACCTTCTTTTTTAACATTTATAGCTGCTCCTATAATTGCTTTTGTTTGCATTACACCAATTTCAGGATATGTTACATCTAATCTACAACCTCTGTGTCCCATCATTGGGTTGAATTCA
>CAJFHE010000044.1 GCA_904378095.1 uncultured Clostridia bacterium
ACGTTTTGCAATTTGTCCTACTAATCTCTCTCCATTTTTTGAGAATGCAACTACAGATGGTGTTGTTCTATTTCCTTCTGCATTAGGAATTACAACTGGTTCTCCACCTTCCATAACTGCTACACATGAATTTGTTGTACCTAAATCAATACCTATAATTTTTCCCATAATAAATCTTCCTTTCTTTAAGATAACATTTCGGCGAATTATTTATATTTTAATTAAAATCTATATGAATATATAAGCAACATTTCGCCCCATTTTACTTATATAAAATTAAAATCTAGTTAGCTACGATAACCATAGAATGACGAATCACCCTATTTCCTATCATATATCCTTTTCTATACTCTTGTACTATCTCTTTTTCTCCCTTTGTAGCATCTTGAACACTGCTTACTGCTTCATGAAGCTCTGGGTCAAAAGTCTTTCCTATAGTTTCTATTTCTGTAACGCCTTTTGCTGCTAATACATCTTTAAATTGCTTTAGTACAAGCTCTATTCCTTTTTTATACTCTTCATCTTTTGTCTCAGCTTCTACTGCTTTTTCCAAATTATCTAATATTGGTAAAAAATTCGAAACTATATCTGAAATTAATGAATTGTATAATCCATCTCTTTCTTTGCTACTCCTCTTTTTATAATTATCAAACTCTGCTGCTACCCTTTTTAATCTATCTTCAGTCTCATCTATTTGAACTTTTTGAGATTCTATTTGTTTCTTTAGCTCAATCATCTCATCAGCTCTTTTGTTATTTTCTTGCATTTCTACATCTTTCTCTTCATTTTCCATTCTCTATCCGTCATCCTTCCTAATTAATTTACTTATTTATTCTCTAATTATTTGGAAATTCTCATTCTCCGTTAAGTTTCTTACTAATATACTTCATTACAGAAATAACTTTCGAATAATCCATTCTAGTCGGTCCTATAATTCCTATAGTTCCTAAGTCTTTATTTTTATATCTATGTTTAAAAGTAACTATACTAAAATCTTTTAACTTTTCATTCTCATTTTCATTGCCAATGTAAACATTTATGTCATTTGCAAATCCCGTATTCAATAAATCTGCTACAATCTCTTTCTGGTCTAATACATTTATAAAGTTTCTAGCTACTTCTAAGCTTTTAAATTCTGGTAAATCAAAGGCTTTATTAGCACCTTCAAAATATATCTTTTCCTCTTCATTGATAGCTTTGTTTAATTGCGCCATAATTGGCTTTATTACATTCAAGCTATAATTCATATGAGAAAAAATATATTCTTCTAATGGTTTATCAATTGCTTCTAACGGCTTGCCCTTCAATTTATTATTAAAAATAAAATTTAGTGTTTCTACTTGCTCATCTGTAATATCTTCATCAAACTTAATAATTGTTTCTTTGATAGTTCCAGAATCGGTTAGAATAACAGCCATAAGCATTCTAGTTCCAAGTAATACAAATTTTATTTCTTCTATATTTTGCAATTGTGCTCTTGGTCCTATTGCAACTGTTGTATAATGTGTTACTTCTGAAATGGTGCTTGTAGCAATCTTAGTTAAATCTTCTATTTGATTTACTTTTGCCATTAATTTAGATTGAATATACTTTATTTCTGATAAACTAATATTATGGTCATTCATTAACTCGTCCACATACATTCTATAGCCTTTAGCAGAAGGTATCCTTCCACTCGAAGTATGTGTCTTTTCTATATATCCAACCTTTTCTAAATCTACCATTTCATTTCTAATCGTTGCACTACTTAAATCCAAGCCATATTTCTTTACTATACTGCCAGAGCTAACTGGCTCTGCAGTATTTATATATTCTTCTACAATTGCCTGTAATATCTTTTTCTTTCTATCATCCATCTTTACACCTTCTTTTAGCAATTGCATAACCAGACTGCTAAACTTACTATATATTATATCCAAAACTAGCAATTGTCAATACTTATTGCTAATTTTAATTGTGAATTTTTTGTGAAAAAGTTTTTCAACTTTTTGGCAAGTTTTTAAACTAAATGCAGGTTTAATACAAAAGATTTAATATACAAGACTTATTGCATGTTAATTATGTAAAAACTGCAATAAGTCTTATA
>CAJFHE010000045.1 GCA_904378095.1 uncultured Clostridia bacterium
AGGAGAATTAAAATCTGAGCTATTCAAATTAAGATTTAGTTTAGCAACACATGGATTAGATAATCCTATGAAAATAAAAGAAGTTAAGAAAGACATAGCTAGAATAAATACAGTTTTAACTGAGAGAAAATTACAAGAAAGCAAATAGAAAGGAGATTAAACATGGAAGAAAGAAATCTTCGTAAAGAAATGGTTGGCATAGTTTCATCAGATAAAATGGATAAAACAGTAGTTGTATCTGTTCAAATGAATGAAAAACATAAAACTTATGGTAAAGTTCAAAAGAAGACATACAAACTAAAAGCTCATGATGAAAACAATGAATGCCAAGTAGGAGACAAAGTAAGAGTAATGGAAACAAGACCTCTATCTAAAGATAAAAGATGGAGAGTAGTTGAAATCCTAGAAAAGGCAATTATTAAATAAGGAGGAAATAGAAATGGTACAACAACAAACTATATTAAAAGTAGCAGATAATACAGGCGCAAAAGAAATTATGTGTATCAGATGTCTAGGCGGTTCATATAGAAAATATGCTGGAATCGGTGATATAATAGTTGCTTCTGTTAAAACAGCTACACCAGGTGGCGTTGTTAAAAAAGGTGATGTTGTAAAAGCTGTTGTAGTAAGAACAAAGAAACCTACAAGAAGAGCAGATGGTTCTTATGTTAGATTTGATGAGAATGCAGCGGTTATTATAAGAGATGATGGAACACCAAGAGGAACTCGTATATTTGGACCTGTTGCAAGAGAATTAAGAGAGAAGGATTATATGAAGATACTTTCTCTAGCACCTGAGGTTTTATAAAAATATGAGTATAACTAAATCTCGCTTGAAGGAAGAGGTGAAATAAAAGAATGAGAATAAAGAAAGGCGATACAGTTAAAGTTTTATCAGGAAATGATAAAGGAAAAACTGGTGAAGTTTTAGAAATAATACCAAAAACAGAGAAAATCATAGTTAAAGGTGTTAATATAAGAAAGAAACACGTAAAAGCTAGAAAACAAGGTGAAGAAAGTGGAATTATTCCAATAGAATGTGCTATACATAGCAGCAAAGTAAATGTTGTATGTCCTAAATGTGGTAAAGCTACAAGAGTACAATATAAAGTTGAAAAAGATGAAAAAGTACGTGTTTGCCAAAAATGTGGAGCAAAATTAAAATAGAATAAATAGAAAAAGAGAGGAGGACTATTAAAACTTATGGAAATTTTAAGAGAGCAATATGAAAAAGAAATTATACCAGCAATGATGAAGAAATTTAACTATAAATCAGTTATGGAAGTTCCAAAGTTAGATAAAATAGTTATAAATATAGGTTTAGGTGACACAAAAGATAATCCTAAATCATTAGAAAATGCTATAAACGACCTTTCAATTATAACTGGTCAAAAACCAATTATAACAAAGGCAAAAAAAGCTATAGCAGCCTTCAAAATAAGAGAAGGAATAAACATGGGATGTAAAGTTACATTAAGACAAGGAAAAATGTATGATTTCGCATACAAACTATTTAATGTAGCACTTCCAAGAGTAAGAGACTTTAGAGGAGTTTCAACAGATTCATTTGATGGTAGAGGAAATTACTCAATGGGTATAAAAGAGCAATTAATATTCCCAGAAATCGAGTATGATAAAATAGACAAAATCAGAGGAATGGATATTATCTTCGTTACAACAGCCAAGACTGACGAAGAAGCTAAAGAACTTCTTACTCTATTAGGTATGCCTTTTAAAAACTAATTTGATGAAAGGAGAATAAAATGGCTAAGAAATCTTTAAAAGTAAAACAACAAAAAGAGCAAAAATATAAAACTAGAGAATATAATAGATGCAAAATTTGTGGAAGACCACACGCATATATTAGAAAATTTGGAATTTGCCGTGTATGTTTTAGAGAATTAGCTCATAAGGGTGAGATTCCTGGAGTTAAAAAAGCAAGTTGGTAATCCAATTAAAAGAAGGAGGGAAAATAAATTGAATACAACAGATCCAATAGCAGATATGTTAACAAGAATTAGAAATGCTAATAGCTCAAAGCATAAAACAGTTGAT
>CAJFHE010000046.1 GCA_904378095.1 uncultured Clostridia bacterium
AGGAGATGTAGTATTCTTCGAAAAATTAGATGTTGAAGAAGGTAAAAAAGTTACATTTGATAATGTAGTTTTAGTATCTGATGACAAAAAAGTAGAAGTAGGAGCTCCTTATGTAAAAGGTGTTAAAGTTGAGGGAAAGGTAGTTTCTCATGGAAAAGGAAAGAAAATTTTAGTGTATAAATACAAAGCTAAAAAGAACTACAGAAGAACTCAAGGACATAGACAACCATATACAAAGGTTGAAATAACAAAAATAAAGACAGCTGCTGAAAAAGCTGAAACTAAGACAGAAGTTAAAGCAGAAGCAAAAACAACTGCTAAAACAGAAACAAAGCCAGCAGAGAAGAAAACAACAACTAAAGCAGCAACAACAGCAAAAAAAGAAACTGTTAAAGAGTAATTTTTAAAACAATTAAATTCTTAGAAGCTAAAAAAGAGAAAAATAAAAAATCGAAAACCGAAAGGAGTTGAGATAAATGGCTCATAAAAAAGGTCAAGGTAGTGTTAAGAACGGTAGAGACAGTGAGTCTAAACGTTTAGGGCTAAAAAGAGCAGATGGACAAATAGTTCCAGCTGGTAACATTTTAGTAAGACAAAGAGGAACAAAATTTCATCCAGGAACAAACGTAGGCATCGGAAGTGACGACACTTTATATGCTAAAGTAACTGGAAGAGTTAAATTCGAAAGATTAGGAAGAGATAAAAAACAAATTAGCGTTTATCCTGTAGAGGAAGTAGCTAGTAAATAAGAGGAGCAGAGTGATAGGTTTTAACCTGTCACTCTGTTTTGCGTATCTTTGGAAAAATCTTGTTTTTGGGGACGAAGGAAAAAAACAAGATTTTTTTTAAACCAAATCTTCCATGCTAAATAATCCGTTTTTCTTAGTAATGATAAATCTTGCAGCATCAAGAGCACCCTCAACATAAATATTTCTAGAATAAGCAGTGTGTGTAATTTCAATTGTCTCATTTTCGCCTAAAAACAAAACAGAATGCTCGCCTACTAGCCCACCACCGCGAATAGAAGAAATACTGCATTTTTTATTTATACTATTTGCGAGCATTAGAGCTGTACCACTTGGTGCATCTTTTTTCATTCTATGATGTTTTTCTATAATTTCAATATCTGCATTTTTTAGCTTTTTAGCAAGAGTAGATGCAACATTTGTAAATAGATGTATGGCATATGACATATTAGAAGATTTAAAAATAGGTATTGCTTCAGCAAATTCTGATATTTTTTGATTATCAGTTTGACTAAATCCAGTAGTGGCTATAACAATCGGAACCAAATTTTCAACGGCATAGTTTAGAGCTGCAAAAGTGGCACTAACTGTGGAAAAATCAATTATAACATCAGGCTTTTGAGTAATATTATTATATAAATCAGTGTTATCCTTATCAAATCCATATAGCACATTAAAATCAGGCATTTTATTTACATGCTCTATAATTGCTTTTCCCATATTTCCATTGCAACCATTTAGCAAAATATTAATCATAACATCAAATCCTTCCTGGAAAACTAAGGTAACAGATTTTAATCTGTCACCGTGTTCTACAAAACAACAAAAAAATAGAAACAGATAAAATTATCTATTTCTATTTATATTATAGGAATCTCTAAAAAATTCTAAAAAAATTAAATAATAACAAACTTGAAAAAACATATGCATATCTATAAAAAGTTTTTGTCTTTAGAATACTTTGAATATATAAATAAGTCTCCAAGCAAGCACTATATTTATCCATTATTGTAACAATATATGATTCTCTATATTTTGGCAAAGCAAATGTTACAGGCCACATATGCTTTAAAATAACATCTTTTTCTATTTCATCTAATTCAAACAAATTGCTAGCATTTTTTAGAGCTATTTGTGGATGTACAAAAGCGTGCAAGCCAGGTAGCTCAATAGTTCTATATTTTTTTCGCCAATCATATAAAAATAAATCATGAAGCATTGCAGCACGAGTAGCAGAAACGTAATTAAGTTTCAATTTTTTGCATGCAATATATGTGTAATAAGCAACTTGCATGCAATGTTTGTAACAAGAAGTATTGCAGTGCTGCCTAAAATTCTTCATTTCTTTTATAGTATCATTCGAAATAATATCTTTAATTATTTCAAAAAATTCAGTTAACTGATATTTTTTATCCATACGAGAATGTGTATGAGCATCTTCATATAAATCTATGTTAGAGCCAATATCAGTATAAATATCTTGTGTGTCTTGGCTGTTAGCTATTTGTTTTTTTCTAAAAATAGAAGGTAGTTTCATTAAAATTCTTCTCCTAAAAGTTAGTATAATAATATTATACCATAAAAAGTGCATCATGTGACATAATTAATAAAAAGTTAATAAATTTGTACAAGGAGTGTTCCAAACGTGCAAAAACTTAAACAAAATGGAGTGTTCCTCTTATTCAAGCTAGCTCAAAATTTTTTAAAGCCTTGTCTATCTTCACCTTATTTGTATCTGACAATTCTACTAAAGGTAATCGTGGCTCTCCACAATCAAAGCCGATTTTTTTCATTGCATATTTTACGGGAATAGGGTTTACTTCGCTAAATAGAGCATTTGTTAACGGAAGAGAGTAAAGCTGTGAAGCACATGCTTTTTGCCAATTGCCAGATAGATAATCCATTACCATATCGTGTACAAATTTCGGATAAATATTTGACAAAACGGAAATTACGCCCAATCCGCCTAATGATAAAATTGGTACAATCAGATCATCATTACCAGAGTAAATTGAAAGCTCATCGCTGCATAGCTGTGCTATTTTTGCTACCTGGGAGATATTTCCACTTGCTTCTTTAATAGCAACTATATTAGGAACTTTAGATAGCTCTAAGCAAGTTGCTGGCTCTATATTTATACCTGTTCTACCTGGCACATTATATAAAACAATAGGAATATCTACGCTTTCAGCAATTGCGGTATAGTGTGCAATTAAGCCTGCTTGTGTGGTTTTGTTGTAATAAGGAGTAACTAACAGAATAGCATCTGCGCCAACACTTTCTGCATATTTAGACAAACTTATCACATCTTTTGTGTTATTACCTCCAGTTCCAGCAATAATAGGAATTCGTTTATTTGCAATTTTTATGCTAAATTCAATAACAGCCTTTTTTTCTTCCAAACTCATAGTAGAAGATTCACCTGTTGTTCCACAAATTATTAGGCTATCAGCACCTTCTAAAATTTGAAATTCAATTAACTTCCTAAGCTCTTCAAAATTCACACCATCATTTGTAAATGGGGTAACTAATGCAGTACCACACCCTTTAAATATAACTTTTTTCATATACTCACCTCTACTAATATATATGAAAGTAATGATGTCTCTAAAACCAAAAAGTAAAACTCGAAAACAGGTTCTAAGCATGCTATTAAGTTTCATTTATTT
>CAJFHE010000047.1 GCA_904378095.1 uncultured Clostridia bacterium
CTAAAGTGGCATTTTTGGTGACCCCGACGGGAATCGAACCCATGTCTCCGCCGTGAAAGGGCGATGTCTTAACCGCTTGACCACGGGGCCAGAAATCTGTACTAGGACTTTTAAAGTCCTAGTTGATTGGTGAGCCATCGCGGACTCGAACCGCGGACAACTTGATTAAAAGTCAAGTGCTCTACCACCTGAGCTAATGACCCAGATTTCGACTTGCGCTTGTTTTGCAAACGCAAGTATTATTTTAAACTATTTTTTTTAATTTGTCAATACAAATTGTGAAATTTCTGTGAATTTATTACGTTTTTGTAATAATATGTGTATAAAACTATTATTTTTCTTCATTTATTTTATTCATTAACTCATCCACATCTATTCCATGTACTTCACAAGCCTCTTCTAATGTTTCTGCTTGAGATGCTGGACATCCTAAGCAATGCATTCCTGCTTCCATTAAGATTTCAGCCTTTTCTGGAGCTGCTTCTAGCAATTCTCCTATTTTTGTATCTTTATTAAATTTCATTTTTGCACTCTCCTTTATAAGAACTATAATAAAATTTTACCACAAATTTTCAAAAAAGTATAGACAAAATGAAAAATTTGTTGTATATTGATATAAATCTTAGAAAGGCGGTGTTTAAATTTAGCCTTATTGATTTATTCTTTATATTTTTTATTATTCATCTTTTTATTACACTTTATTCAATTTATTTATTCTTTAATAACAAAGTTTTTCACAACACACAAGGCTCTAAATTAAATCTTAAATCCAAATTTTTCAATAATTAATTTTATTCTTCGAAAGGAGGTGTTATTATTAAGCGCTTTCTCTTTATTATCATCTGCTCTTTTATTTACTGCTATATTGGCTATCAACTGTTTTCTGATATTTTTTATTCTAATTCTATAATTATTACTTACGGTATACATCCATTTGATATCTGTATTAAAAACCCTGATTTATGGAAATATATAAAAATAACTTTTTTTATTACATATATTTTCTCCTCACTAATTATTTCTAATATTATATTTTCAACTTTGAGTATATTTCTAAAAAAAATAAAAAATAATTTTAATAAACAAATAAAAAATAAAAATACTTATTTAATTAATACAGAAAAGAAACCAATTAAAAATCTCACAAAAAAATTAGAATTATTTATTGGAAACACTTTTGATGACAAAACACCTATTTATCTTCCGGAAAAAAGTTTATTTCAAAATATATTAATTACTGGAACTATTGGTACTGGTAAAACAAGTAGTGCAATGTATCCGTTTACTAAACAATTAATTGAATATTGCTCCAAAAGTCCAGATAGTAAAATTGGAATGCTAGTTCTAGATGTTAAAGGAAATTATTATAGAAAGGTTTTAGAATTTGCAAAAAATTGTAGCAGAGAAAATGATTTAATCGTAATTAGTTTAGGTGGAAAATATAAATATAATCCACTACATAAACCAAATTTAAAACCTGCTGTTTTAGCTAATAGACTAAAAACAATCTTATTATTATTTTCTCCAGATAATTCGGAGAGTTACTGGTTAGATAAAGTTGAGCAAATATTGACAGAATGTATAAAATTATGCAGATTATACAATAATGGGTATGTAACTTTTGAAGAAATACATAAATTAATTTCTATCGACAATTATTATACTGAAAAAATTGAATTATTAAAAAACAAATTCGTAAATAATGAATTTACCAACGAAGATATTTATAATTTAATTTCATCTCTTAATTTTTTTCAAAAAGAATTTTTCTCACTTGATTTACGTACTTTATCCATTTTAAAATCCGAAATCACTAGAATTACTAATATTTTTGTATCTGATTATGAAGTATATAGGACATTTAACCCTAAAGAAAAAGAGCTTAATTTTTTTGGATTTGAAGATTTAATAAATTCAGGCAAAATTGTAGTACTAAACATGAATATTTCGGAATATCAAAATTTATCTAAAATAATTGCCACTTACTTAAAATTAGATTTTCAAACAGAAGTAATGGCAAGACTGGCCAATAATTTTAAAAAATCATCTAGAATAGTTGCCTTTGTTTCTGATGAATATCATGAATATTGTACTGTATCTGATAGTGAATTTTATGCTCAAAGTAGAGAAGCTAAATGTATTAATATTGTTGCTACTCAAAGCTATACTTCTCTTTTGAATTCACTTAATAATAAGTATTCTGTAGATGTAATTGTTCAAAATTTAGTAAATAAATTTTGGTTTAGAACTGATGATATCTTTACAATTGAAAGCGCTCAAAAACAAATTGGAAAGGAAGATAAAGAAAAACTCTCAAGAAGTATATCTGAAAATGCCAAAGAAACCAGCTATAGTTATATTTCAAATACTTTAAATTCAACAGATTCAAATATTTCTGAAAGTATAAGTAAACAGCTTTACTTTGAATTTGTATATGATACAAACTTCTTTACACAAGAGTTAGAGAATTTTTGTGCCCTTTCTTTCTTATCTGACGGAAATAAAATTATGAAGCCACAAAAATTAAAATTAATACCGTATTTTAAGGAGGTACTCTTATGAGAAAACAAAAAATTAAATTTTTATCCCTTTATTTTATATTATTATTTATTTTATTTTTTACTATTTCTATTCCCACAAGCTTTGCTGGACTTTTTGATAGTACACCTGAGCTAATTACAGTTTTAAATTCAGCTTTTGAAAAAATTGAGGAATGGTTATTAAAACTTGCGACACCTGCTGCTGCAGTTGCTGTTGGAGTCGGTGTTTTTATGAAGAAATTTAGTTTTGGAGATGAAGAAAGAATTAAAATTGCAAAAAAATTAATTAGAGGCTCTTTATTTTCTTATGGATTTATCTTAGCAATAAATTTAATTCTTTCTGCAATAAAATCATTAATTGGAGCTTAAACTAATCCTGAATTAAATTATCATATTTAATTTATGAAAAAATTTACATTAAAATACAAGGAGGTGAGCATTTGGAAGAAGCCACTACAAATATTTCAAATATCTCACAAGTTATTATTGATACTATAAATAATTTACTAAACACACTATTTTCTTCTGTTGACAATAGTGTATATCAAACTCTCGATGATTTAGCCTTTATTAATAATGATATTTTTGACAATTCTTTTTTAAGTAATATATTAGGCACTAATTCAAGTAATGGACTAATTTTAATAGCTAATTCTTTATTAATTGCTGTTTGTTTATATTATGCTTTTAAGTTAATCTATTCATATTTTACTGGTGCTCAAATTGAGCGTCCTTATCAGTTTGTGTTTAAATTATTAATTTTCGGTATAGTTATTAATTGCTCACAATTTATATGTGAAAGTTTTGTTTATTTTAACTCGCTTATATCATCAGCTATTAGAGAAGTTGGTAAAAATTTTTTGGGTGAAGAAATATGTTTTTCTGGCTTAGTACAAAATTTAAATTCTGTTGTAACTATAGATACTACAAGTTTTAATGTTTTTTCTTTTGACGGATTATTAAAAAGTTTAATTTCTATTAGTTTTATAAATTTACTTTTTTCTTATTCGCTAAGATACATCATGTTGCAAGTACTTATTTTACTTACTCCTTTCGCTTTTCTTACTTTAATAAATCAATCAACTTCTAGCTTTTTTAAAGCATGGCTAAAAATATTTTTATCATTATTATTTATTCAACCTTTTATTTCGATTATTTTGTTGATAGTTTTTGCTTTAGATTTCACGGGCTCAGATGTTGTTTCCAAAATATTATGTATTGGATCAATATATGCATTAATTAGAGCAAATTCGTATGTACAACATTTTATTGGTGGAATTTCTACAAATGTTTCACAAAGTTTTGGCTCGTTATTTAGACGAGGAAAAATTTAAAGGAGGCTCTCTATGAAGTTTATTTTTCCACAAAATTATAATTTTAATAGCAAATTATTAGGTTTTATTGATTATTCTACTGTTATATTAAATATTATATGGGGACTAACTGTATTTGGATTTGTATATTTCTTTATTCCTGATATAACTTTTAAAGTTGGCATTTTTATAATTTTATTTTTGCCATTTGCATTATTAAGTATTATTGGTTTTAATCATGAAAAAATATTATATATTTTAATATATCTTTATAAGTATATTAGCTCTCAAAAAGTTTATTTATACTGTAAAAAAAATCAATTTTAGATAAATGTCATTTTTATTGTTTTTTCTCTTTTTTTCTACAAATTTCTATCATATTTTTCCCTTTTCTAGATTGTAAATTTGTTTATAAAATGATATAATTTGTCTCGTACTTTTTGAAGGGGGAATTTACAATGAAATTAGAAAATGCAGACTTATCATCATTATTTTCAAACACTTTATTACCAGATATATTCTTTTCAGAATATTTATCTGAAGCTAGTGGTGACTTCATAAAAGTATATTTATATATGTTCTTTTTATCTAAATATGATAAAGATATAAAAATTAACGATTTATCAAAAAAATTAGTTTTACCAGTTAAAACTATTCAAGACGCTGTTAAATATTGGGAAGAAAAGTGTTTAATTACTAAAAAAAATACAGGATATATTATTAATAGTATTCAAGAAATTGAATTACATAAATTATATAAACCTAAAACAGCGTTATCTGCAGAGCAATTACAAAAATCTGCTGAAAATCAAAAGAGAGCAAAAGCTATTGAATTTATAAATAATAAATATTTTTCTGGATTAATGCCTACCACTTGGTATCCAGAAATTGAGCTTTGGTTTAAGAAATATGATTTTGATGAAGAAGTTATGATTGCATTATTTGGATATTGTTTTGATAAATCTGCTCTCCATAAAAATTACGTTCAAACTGTTGCAGAAGCATGGAGTAAAAACCATATTAAAACATTCAACGATTTAGATGTTTACTATGAAAAGCAAGAAAAATTGAATATAATTGCTAAAAATATATCTAAAAAATTACGTCTTTCTAGAGCTCTTACGCAGTATGAATATGGATATATAGAAAAATGGGTTATAGATTATTCTTATGGAATGGACATTATAGAAATAGCCTTAAAACGAACCACAGCAAAAGCTAATCCTACATTTGATTATTTAGATAAATTACTAACTGATTGGCATGAAAGAGGCTTTAAATCTACTGATGATGTACAAACTTTTTTAACCAGTATGAAAGAAAAAAATAAAAATATAAAAAATTTAGAGAAACAAACTGGATATAATAAATATGAGCAAAGGGCTTATGATAATTTAGATAATTTGTATGCTAATATAAAAAATCCGGATGATAGAAAGGACTAAATAATTTATGGCAGATTCTATTTTAAAAAACATATTGTCTCAATACAACCAAAAAAAGATAAGTGCCGAATATGAGGCAGAGCAAAGGAAACAAGATATTTATAAAAGATATCCTAAATTACAAGATATTGATGATAAATTAACAAAATTAGCAATTTCAACAACAAAATCTTTAATTAATAATAATGACAAAGAATTATTAAAAGAATTAAATGAAAATATTAATCATTTGAAAGAAGAAAAAAATAAGATTTTAAAATCTTTAAATATTGAAAATGATTATTTTGAGCCTCGTTATGAATGTAAATTGTGTAAGGATACTGGATATATTACAAATAAAGACTATACTACTACTATGTGCAGTTGTCTAAAGCAAAAATTGTATGATGAGCAATATAATAAAGCAAATATTTCTAATTTAGATACACAAAATTTTAATAATTTTTCTGATTTACTTTATTCTGATAAAGTAGATGAAAATAAATATCGTACTAATATTTCTCCTAGAGAAAATATTAATTTAATTAAAGATATTTGTCAAAGATTTATCGATAATTTTGATGATAAAAATCAAAAAAATTTATTATTTACTGGAAATACAGGATTAGGAAAAACTTTTTTATCTAGTTGCATTGCAAACGAAATAATTAAAAAAGGCAAAAATGTACTTTATCAAACTGCACCAGTTATGCTAGATTCTATAATTGATTATAGGTTTGGCAAATCTAATTCAACAAATATTTTAGCTAGTATTTTAAACGTAGATTTATTAATAATTGATGATTTAGGAACTGAATGTATGAACAATATGAAATTTACAGAAATGTTTAATATAATTAATACACGATTATTAAATCAAAATAAAATTACAAAAACTATAATTTCTACAAACTTAAGTTTAAAAGAATTATATGCAAATTATGATGAGCGTATTGTTTCTAGGATAGTTGGTAATTATGATATATGTTATTTCTTTGGTGATGATATTAGATTTAAAAAACGCTAACTAGGCGAAACTGGTGACAGGTTTAAACCTGTCACCAGTTACTGTTTTTATCTGTTTCTTTCGTTAATTTCTTTGATTCTTTTTTCAGTTTGCTCCAAAGTATCTCTTACTATTTTCTCGTAGTTCGGAATTTTCTTAAATCTATCTGGAAGATTATTGATAAAATTTTCTATTAAAGTTTCTCTTACTTTTTTTATATCTTTTATTTTTGTCCCTTCTGTAATTGCAGTAACCCTTTTGTATAAATCGCCTTCTACTAATACTTTTAGATGAAAAGTATTTAAAACTTCATCTTCCTCCATATTTTTACTTCCTTACTCATCATTTTTTTCTTCCATAGGAATTGTCTCGATACTAACCACTTTGCCTTCATTTGTTCTCATTAATGTTACGCCTTGTGTTGAGCGGCCAAGTACACTAATATCTGAAACTTTTAATCTTATAATAGTACCTGTATCTGTTATAAGCATTACATCTTCTTCGTCAGTTGCAATTCTTATTCCTACTAAGTTTCCTGTTTTAGGTGTTACTTTATATGTAATTACGCCTTTTCCTCCTCTTGTTTGAACTCTATATTCATCAAGCTCTGTTCTTTTTCCAAATCCATTTTCTGTTATTGCAAGAAGTGTAGCTTTACTTCCTTGGACAATGGATTCCATACCTATAACATAGTCGTCTTCATCTAATCTAATTCCAATAACACCTTGTGATACTCTTCCCATTGGTCTTACATCTTTTTCATCAAATGTAATACACATTCCTTTATGAGTAACTAAAACAACATTATCTTCACCATCTGTAAGTCTAACATCAATAAGCTCATCTTCGTCTTTTAATGTAATTCCTATTAATCCACTCTTTCTTACAGACATATATTCATTAAGAGCTGTTTTCTTAATAATTCCATTCTTTGTTGCCATTAATAAATATTTTCCTTCTGCAAAGTTTGCAATAGGTATAACTGCTGAAATCTTTTCGCCGCCATCTAACATTAATAGATTTACAATAGCTGTTCCTTTAGCTGTTCTTCCGGCTTCTGGAATTTCATATCCTCTTAATCTATATACCTTACCCTTATTACTAAAGAATAGTATAGTATCATGGGTTGAGCATGTAAATATTTGTTTTACGAAATCCTCTTCTCTAGTTGCAATTCCTGTTATTCCCTTTCCTCCTCTTTTTTGGCTCTTATAAGTGTCTATTGGCATTCTTTTAATATAGCCAAAATGAGTTAAAGCAACAACACATTGCTCTTCTTTTATTAAATCCTCTACATCGAATTCGCCTTCTGCTGCAACTATCTTTGTTTTTCTATCGTCTCCATATTTATCTTTTATTTCTAATAGCTCTTCTTTAATAATGTCATATACAAGTCTGTCACTAGCAAGTATTGCTCTTAAATGCTCAATTAGTTTCATTAATTCTGCATATTCTTCCTCTATTTTTTCACGTTGCAAACCTGATAGTGTTTTTAATCTCATATCCAAGATAGCTTGTGCTTGGATATCTGAAAGACCAAATCTTTCCATTAATCTTTCTTTAGCATCATCATAAGAATTTCTAATTATTTCAATAACTTCATCTATATTGTCTAATGCTATTTTTAATCCTTCTAATATATGTGCTCTAGCTAGTGCTTTGTCTAAATCGAACTGTGTTCTACGAAGAATTACAGTCTTTCTATGCTCTATGTAATAATCTAAGCACTGTCTTAATGTTAATATTTTTGGCTCTCCATCAACTAATGCTAGCATTATAACACCAAATGTATCTTGCATTTGTGTAAATTTGAATAATTGATTTAATATAACTTGTGCATTTACATCTCTCTTAAGCTCAATTACAACTCTTACTTTTTCTTCTCTATCAGATTCATCTCTTACTTCTGAAATACCTTCAATCTTCTTTTCTTTTACAAGATTTGCAATATTTTCAATTAATCTTGCTTTATTTACTTGATATGGTAAAGATCTAACAATAATTCTTTGTTTGTTTCCGCTCATTTCCTCTATTTCTGCTTCAGCTCTCATTGTTATTTTGCCTTTACCTGTAGTATATGCCTGTTTTATTCCTTCTCTTCCTAAAATTAATCCTTCTGTAGGGAAATCAGGTCCTTTTATTATATTCATTAATTGCTCGTCTGTAACGTTATCATCATCAATTATTTTTATTATACCATTTATAACTTCAGTTAAATTATGTGGTGGTATATTAGTTGCCATACCAACTGCAATTCCTGATGAGCCATTAATTAAAAGTGTTGGTATCTTTGCTGGTAAAACTGTTGGCTCTTGTAATCTATCATCATAGTTTGGCATAAAGTCAACAGTATTTTTTTCTATATCTGTTAACATTGTTTCAGCAATTTTTGACATTCTTGCTTCAGTGTACCTCATGGCAGCTGGAGCATCACCATCTACTGAGCCAAAGTTTCCATGTCCATCTATTAGTGGGTATCTAAGCGAGAAATCTTGTGCCATTCTTACCATAGCATCATAAACTGATGAATCTCCATGTGGATGATACCTTCCTAAAACAGAACCAACTGTATTAGCACTTTTTCTGTAAGGTTTATCAGATGTTATACCATCTTCATACATAGCATATAAAATTCTTCTATGTACTGGTTTTAAACCATCCCTTACATCTGGAAGTGCACGAGATACTATAACACTCATTGCATAATCAATATATGATGTTTTCATCTCTGTTTCAATGTTTCTTTCAATGATTTTTCCTTCATTTTCTTCCATTTTTTATTATTCCGTCCTTTCAAAAATGTTATTATAATTACTCTTGTATTATACTATAAAAGCTCTTTATTTTGCAAGTAAAAGAAGCTAATTCTTTTTAAAAAATAGCTTCTTTTTTATACTCTTATACTAGCATGTTAGCTAGCTTCTTTTGCTCGTCTGTTAAATTAAAATCTTGTCCATTATTTTTTATTAAATTATGTAAGTTTTCTATTGCTCTAGCCTCTTTTAAAGTGTTCTCTATAGGTAATAATTCATTTATTTTTTCTTTTATTTTTTGATATTCTCGCTCCATTCCTTCAAAATCCTTATTTTCAAAATATTCTTTCCAATTATCTTCATATTTTGCTAATTTTTCTGCACCATCGATTTGCTGCATAAACTCATTTTCTATATTAGTACTTACACTATTTAAAATCGCATCTTTTCCATTACTAATTATATTAGCCACACTACTATTAATTAGACCAGTGGATTCTGTTTTATCTATTACATTATCTAGTACTCCAGATATTCCATCTATAACTCCACCAGTTTTTATTGCGTCTCTTGCTTGAGAAATATCATCAAATTTTCCAGTAAATATGCCTAGAACGCTCTTTCCCAAATTAATAGCACTGTCTACTGCTGTTTGTACTCCTTCTTTTAGACCTCCTTCAAAAAGAGCATCTTTTATTTCTATTACTCCCTCTTCTACAAAATCAGGTAAAAGCATCCTAAGTCCAACATCGAGAGCAGAATTAACAATTTTCCCTATTGTAGATTCTAAAAAACTATTTTGTTTTTCTTCTGTTACTAACTCATTTGAATTAGTTTGTAAGTTTATATTATTTTCTAATTCCATTTACATCACTTGTCCTTTCTTTTTATTTTATATTTAATTTTATGTTTTTTTACTTAATATTATCTTTCCTTTATTATTGATTTTTTATAAATAATTAATTTATTTCTATTATTTTTATTTTGTCTTCATTTTTTATGTTATTAATTTCTGGATTTTTATTAGAATTATTTTTTAGAATAATAATCGTTTGAGCTGAAGTGTTTTTTGAAATTGAATTTATAATTATTTTTTTATTTTTATGTTTTTTTATTTTTATTATATTTTTATTCTTATTATTTTTATTGTCATAATTATTATAAATATTATTTATTTTATTTTTACTTAATTTATTTTTTATTTTTAATATTATATTTTTTATTTTATTTTTTAATATTTTAAAAATATTCTTATTTTTTCTTTTTTCTTTTTCTAAAATAATTTCTTTTAATTTATTTATTTCTTCTTTTAATTCATCATTTTCTGAATTATTATTTACTAATTTTATTAAATCACTTATTTCTATTTCATTGTCATATAATACTTTATATACCCCTTTATTATATAAATATTTTTCTAATTCTTCGTTTTTATTTTCAGAAAAAATAATTATTTTTATTCTTTTATTTATTTCTAAAATATTTTGTATTAATTGTTTTAAGCTCATTTCTCCAGGTAATTCACTATTTATTATAATAAAATCTATATCTTCATAGTCTTCTAATACTTCGACAATTCCTTCTTTATATTGAATGTCATTTAATAATACTTGTAAATTTATTTGTTTTTTTAATTCATTATTTATATTTTCATTTCCTATTGCGGTAATAATTTTTTTCATACTCTCTTCTTCCTAATTTAAAAATTATATTTTTTTATTTATTTTATTTTCAATAATTTCTTTTTCAAAATCAGCTGCATTTATTTTATTTAAAATATGCTCATCTCCAACAAAAATTAAACATTCTCCTCTTTTTAAAGATTTAATTTCTATTTTTTCTTTTTCGGAAATATTAGTATATTGCTCTAATATTTTTATATTTTCTTCTTCTAATGAAAAAAATGTCTTTATACTCGAGTTATTTAATATGCTTTTTCCATATGTTCCATTATCTAAACTAAAAATATCGGATATGTCCTGAGTTATTGCTACTCCACTTCCTCCATATTTTCTAATTGTCTTAAAAATTTTATATATAAAACTTGCTACATCTTTATTTGACGTTACTCCTATTAGTCTCCATATTTCATCTAAATATATAGCCTTTTTATTATTTCTGTCTTTTTTTATTTTATCCCAAAACAAATCAGTAAATAAATACATACCATATTTTAAGTTTTCTTCTCCTAATTCATATACGTCTGCTACAATTAATTTATTATTTAATTCTACATTAGTATAGTTGTTAAAAAATTTTAAAGAGCCTTTAATAAATGGAATTAATTTTATTTTAAATGTTTTTGTTTTTTCGTCTTTATCCAAAATATTATAAAAATCTTCTAAAATTGGCATATCTTTACTTTCTTTAAATTTTGGTTTAATACTAATTTTATTATTATTTTCTTTATATAAACTTTTATCATCAAAGGTAATATTTTTTGTTTTATATAATTCAATTAATTTTTCTTCTAAAATTGCTTTTTCTTCTTCATTTATTTTCCCAAATATCAAATTAAAAAATCCAATTAATTTACCAATTTTATTTGCTAAATACCCCTCTTCATCATCTTCTATACTTTCTTCTCTTATATCAAAAATATTTATATATGTATTTGAACCAGCTCCTATTTTTAATAAAGTACCGTTTAAATTTTCACATAAATTATTATATTCTCTTTCTGGGTCTATTATATATTGCTCTATCCCCATTAATCTATATCTTAGAATAAGTAATTTTGTGTAAAAAGACTTTCCTGCACCAGATGTACCAAAAATACACATATTAGCATTTTTATATTTATTTGTATTATATCTATCAATAAATACCAAAGAATTATTATATATATTTGTACCTATAAATATGCCGTCTTCATCAAAAATAGCTGATGAAATAAACGGATATGTGGCAACCAAACCACTTGTAAGCACATTTCTTTTAGATATTTCTTTTAAAAATTTATGATTTTCTACTAAAGGTAAACATGCTCTAAAAGCCTGCTCTTGTCTAAAATATGCTCTTCTAACTTGCATGCCTTTACTTTCTATAATTCCTTCAATTTTATTTAATAAATATTCTAATTCTTTTAAGTTTTCTGAATAAGTATTTATATAAATATATAAATAATATAAATCTTCATTATTTATTTGCAATTCTTTTCTTATATATTTAGCATCATTATATGTAAATGCAGCAATATCAATATCCTGTCTATTTTGATTATTTGATTTTAAATCTACACCAACATTACCAATATGATATGTTAGCTCTCTAATTGTTTTATAAGTATCTTGCCTTTCATAAAAAATAGAAATATTAATATCCAAATTTGTGTCAATTAACGATTTTAAAATCAAATCAGATTGCTCTCTAAAATAATTTATTATTAATAAAGAAGAATAATAATTATTATCTATTTCTATATATTTCGGATTTAATAAATTAATATATGAAGGTGCTAAATAATTTTTATCTGTAAAACTGCCATCTAAAAAATCTAAATTATTATTTATTTCATTTTTTTTAATTTTTTTATTTTTTAATTTATTAATTAAATTATTTTTCATAAAATTTTTCCTCTCTTAATAAATAAATTTTTTTATTTATTATTAAAATAAATTCTCGTATTCAAAAAAGAAAATAACACTTCTTTTATTTGCTCTTTTTCTAAAATATCTATTGCTGTATTTCCACAACGTGCTAAACTATCTTTTATTTTAAAAAATTTATTATTTAAATCTTCAACAGCATATGATTCAATGTCTATAATATCGTTATTTGTATTTTGATAATCAATTATAATATAATAATTTTTTGAAGATGATTTATTTTTATTGTTTAATTCTTTTATATAATTAATATATTTTTTAGATATTTCTTGGATATTTTTTTCTTCTAGAATTAAATTATTATTTATTTTTGAAAAATGATTTGATAAATCTTCTTTATTACTTTGAATTAAAATTTGAAAATTAAAATTACATGTTTTTAAAAAAATTTTATATGAATTAAAAATAGCTTCTTTTTCTAATTCTGATTTTAAATTAAAATTAATTGGTTTTATTTTTATTATTTTAATATATTTATTATTTTTTAATTTTATTATTCCATTTTCTAATATTTGCTCAATACCAATCCATTCCTCTGTAGAAATATTTTTATTTTTTTCTTTTTTATTTAGTAATTTTTTTATTTAAATCACTCCTTTGTTTTTAATTTTATTTTTTTAGGATTTTTTTAACGAATTAAATATTTTATAAATTTTAATTAATAATAGATTATAAAAAAGATTGTTACTAAAATTTTTGAAATCAAATTTATGAATATATTTATAACATATATTTTTCATATTTGCAAGAAAAATCATTCGACAAAATTCGACAATGATACTTTTTATAAAAAATTTCACGTATCAAATATATTTTGTGTAAATCAAGGGGACAGTTATAAATCTGTCCCCAATTTTTCTTTATATATCTAAGTTTTTTACATACTTAGCATTTTCTTCAATAAACTTTCTTCTAGGAGTAATATCGTCTCCCATTAATATAGTGAATATTTCATCAGCTTTTATAGCATCTTCTAATTTTACTTTAATTAAGATTCTATGCTCTGGATTCATTGTTGTTTCCCAAAGTTGCTCTGGATTCATTTCTCCTAGACCTTTGTATCTTTGTATGTTTACTCCATCTCTACCCATTTCATTTAAATGTTTTGTCATTTCTTCATCTGTATAACAATAAACATCAGGTTTTCCTTTTTTAGATAATTTATATAGTGGTGGTTGAGCAAGATATACATTTCCATTTTCAATTAATGGTCTCATATATCTAAAGAAGAATGTTAATAATAATGTTCTAATGTGAGCGCCATCAACATCCGCATCTGCCATTATTATTACTTTTCCATATCTTATTTTAGATATATCGAAATCTGCACCAATTCCAGCTCCTACTGCTAAAATTACAGGTTGTAATTTATCATTATTATATATTTTATCTGCTCTTGATTTTTCAACATTAAGCATTTTTCCCCATAGTGGAAGAATTGCTTGGAATCTTCTATCTCTACCTTGCTTTGCACTACCACCAGCTGAATCTCCCTCAACTATATATACTTCACATTCAGAAGCTACTTTACTACTACAATCTGCTAATTTTCCTGGTAATGTTGATGTTTCTAATGCACTTTTTCTTCTAACTAGTTCTCTTGCTTTTCTTGCTGCTTCTCTTGCACGAGATGCACTAATACATTTTTCTAGTATTGCTTTTGCAACTGTTGGGTTTTCTTCTAAAAAGTTAGCTAGCGCTTCACTTACTGCACTACTTACGATTCCAGTTACATTACTATTTCCAAGTTTTGTTTTAGTTTGTCCTTCAAATTGAGGCTCTTTTACTTTTACTGAAACAACTGCAGTTATTCCCTCTCTTATATCCTCTCCTTGAAGATTTCCATCTTTTTCTTTTAATAAATTATGTGATTTTGCATAATCATTAAATGTCTTTGTAAGTGCTCTTTTAAATCCTTCAAGATGTGTTCCACCTTCAACAGTATTTATGTTGTTAACAAAAGTTAATATGTTTTCTGAGTATGAAGTTGTATATTGAATTGCAATTTCTATTGGCACTTCTCCACTTTTTTCAATATAGATTGGGGCTTTATGTAATTTTTCTTTATTTTTATTTAGATATTCTACGAAAGATTTTAATCCACCTTCAAAATGAAATTCTGCTTTTTTACTAGGCTCTTCTCTTAAATCTTCTATATTAATTTTTAAACCTTTTGTTAGAAATGCAATTTCTCTAAATCTTTCTTCAAGTGTTGTATAATCATATTCTAAAGTTTCAAATATTGTACTATCTGCTAAAAACCTAACCTTTGTACCAGTTTTATCAGAATCTCCAATTCTTTTTAATGGTTGAACTGTCTTGCCTCTATTAAACTTCATTTCAAAAAGCCCGCCATCTCTTGCAATTGTTACTTCTGTCCATTCTGACAATGCATTTACAACAGATGCACCAACACCATGGAGTCCTCCAGAAACCTTATATCCGCTATCTCCACCAAATTTTCCACCTGCATGTAGTTTTGTATAAACAGTTTCTGCAGCAGATATTTTTGTTTTTGGATGTATATCAACTGGTATTCCTCTACCATTGTCTTGTACAGATATTATATTTCCAGGCTCTATCTTTATATCTATCTCTGTACAATAACCTGCTAGTGCTTCATCTACACAGTTATCTACTATTTCGTAAACCAAATGATGTAATCCTCTTATAGATACACTTCCTATGTACATACCGGGTCTTTTTCTAACTGCTTCTAGTCCTTCTAATACTTGTATTTGCTCTGCCCCATACTCATGCTCAAATTTTTCCATTAATTTTTCCTTCCTTTCTTGCCTTTAGTTAAAAGATTAATATTATTTTTCTGCCCTTTTTGCTAATGTAGTGGTAGAAATATTTGTTATATATCCAAAAGTTTCATTATTTTTTTGAATTATTATTAAAGATTTTTTATTTTCTTCAGATACATCTATTATTTTATCACTAATTTTTAAATTTTGTAATACTTCTTCTAATTTTTTCTTTTTTTCTAATGATTCAATATCTAAAATTGCAACAATATTATCTGAATTAATTACTAAATCTTTTCCTATATGAACATACATATTTAAATAATTTTCCCTTCTTTTACATTAAACATACTATACTCTACACCAGAAAGCTCAATTTTATCAGTCCCTGTGAGTATTACTTGTGTGTTTTTAATATTATTTAAAAAATTTTTTCTTCTTTCTTCATCAAGCTCGGACATAAAATCATCCAATAATAAAATTGGATATTCTCCTATTTCGTCGTAAACCACTTGTAATTCTGAGAGTTTTAATGATAACACTGCTGTTCTATTCTGCCCTTGCGAGCCAAATGTACTAACCTCTTTATCATTTATATATATCACAAAGTCATCTCTATGTATCCCCTTTGTTGTAAATCCTTTTATAATATCTAATTTTCGTCTTTCTTTTAGTAATTTTAAATAATTTTCTTTATTATCACAATTAGATAAATATTCTATTTTTATTTCTTCTTTTGCGTCAGTTATATTTTTATGAATATTATTTATTTTATTAGCAATTTTATTTATAAATTCATTTCTGTAAACATATATTTTTTCGCCATACTCAGCTAAATTTTCATCCCATATTTCTAACATATTTTCTGGTTTATTTTCTTCTCTAATTTGCCTTAAATAATTATTGCGCTGTTCTATGGTTTTTAAATACATATTTAAATTATAAACATAATTTGGTCTAAGTTGTCCTATCATCATATCTAGAAAACGTCTTCTTCCGGCTGGTCCATCTTTTAAAATATTTATATCATCAGGTGTAAAAATAACTATATTAATATTTCCTAAAAGCTCACTTAGCTTTTTTAATTTAATTCCATTTAAGCTAATTTGCTTTTTGTTTCCAATTTCTATTTTTACTTTTCCTTCTCTATCTTTTTTTTGATAAAATATTTCAACTATAGCACTTTGCTCATTAAACTTTATCATTTCTTTTTCTTTTTTTGTTCTAAAAGATTTTCCAAAGCTACTTAAAAATATAGCTTCTAAAATATTTGTTTTTCCTTGTGCATTATTCCCATAAATTATATTTATATTTTTATTTAAATCTAATTCTAATTGCTCATAATTTCTAAAATTTTGAAGTTTAATTTTCTCTATGTACATTTTTTCCCTTTTCTCACACTAGTTATCCACATTTTTGTGGATAACTAGTGTGCAAAATTGCTTAAATTTGTATTTATTCTTTCATTCGAATAGGAAGAATCATATAAATATAATCTCCACCTTCTTCTACAGGTCTAATTATACATGGTGAAATGCTTGTACCAAAATCAATAAATACTTCTTGGTCATCGATTGCTCTTAAAGCATCTAGGAAATATTTTGGATTAAATCCTGCTTCTAAGTTTTTACCTTCGGTTGTAACATACATTTCCTCTTTTGCATCACCAGTTTGATTTGTACAAGATATTGTTACTTTTCCTATATCTACATTTACTTTTACAGGATATTTCTTTTCTTTTTCTATACTTGATGAAGAAATTAAACTAATTCTTTCAAAACAATTTTGTATAGCATTTTTATCTACTCTAATTCTTGTTTCCCAATTTTCTGGTATTACACTAGCATAATTTAAAAATTCTCCATCTAACAATCTAGTAACAATTTTACAATTTTCCATTTCAAATAATGCTTGATTTTTTGCAACTCCTATTTTTATAGTATCATAAGAGTCTAATATAATTTTGTTTATTTCATTTAATGTTCTTCCAGGAATTACAGCAGAGAAGTCATTTATTTTATTTTGTAAGAATTTGCTTTTCCATGCTAATCTAAATCCGTCAACTGCAACTACATTTAATTTGTTATTTTTTATTTCAAATAAACATCCTGTAAAAATTGGTCTATTTTCTTCTGTACTAACTGCAAAAATTGATTTTCTAATCATATCTTTTAATGAATTTTGCTCCATTTCGATAGAATTCTCTATACTTATTTGTGGAAGCTCTGGGAATTCTTCTGGATTCATTGTTGCTAATTTATATAGTGAGCCTTCACATTCAATAACAAGTAAATTCTTTTCATCTAAAGTGATTTTTATTTCTGAATCTGGTAATCTTCTGATTATTTCACTAAACATTATTGCATTTACAACTGTTGCTCCTTGCTCTTGTACTTGACAGTTAATTATATATTCAATTCCTATTTCTAAATCATAGGTTGTAAATTTAACTTCATTATCATTTGTTTGAATAAGTATTCCTTCTAGTATAGGCATTGTTGTTTTTGTAGCTACCGCTTTTGTTACGGAATTAAGTGCTTTAAGGATATTATCCTTCTCGCAAATAATTTTCATTTTGCATCTCTCCTTTATAAAATAATATAAATAATTTTAGTAGTAGTAGTAGTAGGTCATGTGGATAATGTGGATAACTATGTGGAAAGCTTAATTCCCTATAGGTTTAGATGTGAATAACTTGGTGGAAAATTCTAAAACTTATCTACATTAAAAAATTTATTTTGTGGAAAACTAAGATATCAACACTTTATTAACAGACTTTTCACATATGCATGTGGATATTCTTCGCCGCTGTTCCGTAAGTAAAGATTGCTCATTTTTTTACAAACAGTTTTTTTTCAAACGTATTTTTTAAAAAAATTAGTGTAACCTTTTATTCACAATTATTTGTCATTTAGCAATATGTTTTTCACACTTTCCACAATTCTTTTTGTACTTATATTGCTCTGAACTTCTTTTTCAATTTTGGAGCATGCGTGTATTACTGTTGTGTGGTCTCTTTTGCCAAACCCCTCCCCTATCTTAGTTAGAGGAAGCTGGGCAACATTTCTACATAAGTACATAGCTATTTGTCTAGGAAATGTTACATCATTTGACCTTTTTACGCCTTTTAGCTCTTCTACTGTTACATTAAAATATTTTGATACTGTTTCTTGTATTAATTCTAAAGATAGAACTTTATCTTTTTTTGTAACTACATCATTTATTGCCTTCTCTGCCATTTCTATAGTAATTGGGCAATTAGTTAATGAAGCGTTTGCAATTAGTTTTTTTAGTATTCCTTCTAGTTCTCTTATGTTTGAATCTATTTTTGTTGCTATATCACTTAGAATTTCATCATCAATTATAATATTATCTAATTGAGCTTTTTTTCTAAGGATTGCTAAACGTGTTTCATAATCTGGATTCGAAATATCAGCAATTAAGCCCCATTCAAATCTAGATTTTAATCTATCTTGTAAAAGATTTATATCTTTTGGAGGTCTATCACTTGAAATAATAATTTGTTTTCCATCTTCATGTAATGCATTAAATGTGTGGAAAAACTCTTCTTGACTTCTATCTTTTCCTGCAATAAATTGAATATCATCAATTAATAAAACATCAATGTTTCTATATTTGTTTCTAAACATTTCTGTTTTATTTTCTTTTATAGCATTAATAAGCTGATTAGTAAATTTCTCAGCTGTTACATATAAGATATTTGCATTTCTGTTGTTTAATAATATTTCATTTGCTATAGCCTGCATTAAGTGAGTTTTTCCAAGTCCAACTCCACCATATATAAATAATGGATTGTATGCTGTTGCTGGAGCTTCTGCTACAGAAAGAGCTGCAGCATGTGCAAATCTATTATTATTTCCTACAACAAAACTGTCAAATGTATATTTTGGATTCAAAGTTGATTTTGGATAACTATTTGAATTATTTGATAGTTGTTTTGAAGATTCTAATTCTTCCTCAGCAACATCATCTTTCATAACTACAGTTATTACACAATTCTTGTTTGTAATATAGTTAAAAGTATTTTTTAGTAAATCATAATATCTTGAAAGTATGGATTCCTTCTGAAAAGCATTATTAGCTATTAGAACTATGTGTCCACTATCATCTGCTGATTCGATATCTAAATCTCTAATCCAAGTTTCATAGGCAATTTTTGTAGTTTCATTTTTCAAGAGTTCTTTTGCTTTTGTTAAAAGTTCATTTAATTCTTCTTTTTGCATTGTATTCAATCCTTCCAAAGTATTATAAATATATATAAAAATGTATAAGTTATGCACATATACACATAGTTATCCACAATATTTGTATATCATATAAGAAAAAAAATAAATAGTCAATAACCAAAAAAGATTTATTTAAAAAATCTTCATTTTGTATTGACTTATGCAGAAAATTGGGATATAATAATAAAGCTTATTATTAGTATTAGTAAAAAATCCGATTACGGTTTAAATATATACAGGAGGTGCAAAATGAAAAGAACATATCAACCAAAAAAGAGACAAGCACAAAAAGAGCATGGTTTTATGAAAAGAATGAGTACTAGAGCAGGAAGAAATGTATTAAAAGCTAGACGTGCAAAAGGAAGAAAAAAACTAAGTGCGTAAAAATTTGGGTCACTTAAAAAGTGACCTTTTTTGAAATATGAGTGATTTTAATGAGAAAAATAAAGACTTTAAAAAAGAATTATGAATTTAAAAATGTATTAACAAAAGGAAAATTCTATATAGGAAAACAAATATCAATATATGTTTTAAAAAATAATAAAAAAATCAATGTAATTGGTATAGCCGTAAGCACTAAGGAGTGTGGAGCTGTAATAAGAAATAGAATAAAAAGATTAATTAGAGAAAATTACAGAATAATAAAAAATGAATTAAAACAGGGATATGATATTGTTTTTTTATGGAATAAAAAAACAATTCCTAAAAACGCGGATTATCATGTTATACAAAGTGACATGTTAAAATTGTTGAAGAAAGCGGAATTATTTTAAATGAAGAAGATATTACTTTTCTTATTAAGAATATATAAAAAGTTTATTTCGCCAATATTTAAATCAATTGGTATAGAATGCAAATATTATCCTACTTGCTCTGAATACATGAGACAAGCAATTGAAAAATACGGAGCTTTTAAAGGAACGTATTTAGGAATAAAAAGACTTATAAGATGTAATCCATTTTCAAAAGGTGGGTATGATCCATTAAAATAGTTTTGGAGGAAATATGGGAGCAATTTCAAGTTTATTTGGATATTTATTAAATGCTTTATATACAGTGTTTAATAATTATGGTATTGCTATAATAGTATTTTCAATTATTTTGAGAATTATATTAATACCAATTACAGTAAAGCAGCAAAAATCTTTAAAAAAATCTGCTGAGCTTCAAGAAGAAATGAAAGAAATACAAAGAAAGTATAAAAATAACCCTGAAAAATTAAATCAAGAAACGATTGATTTATATAAAAGGGAAAAGATGAGCCCTTTTGCAGGATGCTTTAGCTCAATAATACAGTTAGTAATTATTCTCTCTGTTTTCTGGCTTGTAAGTCAACCATTAACTTATATGAAAAAAATAGATACCAATGTAATAAATGATTATAAAACACAGTTACAACAAGAAGGTAATCAATCTGGATATGCAGAAATAGAAATAATAAATAAATATGGAGCTCAAGATGAAAGAGTAAGATTAAATATGGATTTCTTAGGATTAGACTTGAGTAAAGTTCCAAGTAGTAATTTAAATGATTGGAGAGTTTATATAATTCCATTATTATATGTTATTTCGTCAGTAGCATCTATAAAACTTACAAATTCTTTTAATAAAAAGAAAAAAGATAATAAAAAAGCAATTACAGACGGAAAAGAATTACAACCTCAAGAAGAGCCTAGTGAATTAGAAGCTATGGAAGCTATGAATAAAAACATGATGTATATGATGCCTTTAATGTCAGTATTTATTGCGTTTATAGCACCTTTAGGATTGGCATTATATTGGTTTATGAGTAATGTTTTAATGATTATTGAGAAAATCATAATAGAGCTTGTTATGAAACATAAGGAGGAAAAAGCAAATGCCTAAAACTATAATTGCAGAAGGAAAAACAACTACAGAAGCAATTTCTAATGGACTTAAAGAATTAAATGTTTCAAAGGATAAGGTAGATATAAAAATTTTAGAAGAGCATGAAAAAAGAAGCTTTTTTAGCATATTAGCTCCAAGAGTTGTAAAGGTAGAGCTTACGCTAAAAGAAGAAAAAGTAGATAACTCGAAAAAAAATAGAGAAGCTGGCGTGCATAATAAGGTAGCTGAAAAAGAATTAACAAAAGGCCAAGAAAAAGTGGATAAATTTTTAGAAGAATTTATTAAAAATTTTGAAAACCTTAATTTTACAACCAGTATTGATGTTGAAAATGGACTTTTAAAAGTAGATATAGATGGAGAAAGCTCAAAGATATTAATAGGATATAGGGGAGAGGTTTTAAATTCTCTACAAAATATACTTAATTCTATTGCGAATAGACAGTCTAATGAAAGAATAAGAGTAATTTTAAATGTAAGCAATTACAAAGAAAAAAGAGAGAAGTCATTAGAAGAATTAGCTGATAAGATAGCAAAAACAGTTTTAAAAACAGGAAAGTCTATTACATTAGAGCCAATGATGGCATATGAAAGGAAAATAATACATAGTAGATTACAATCAAATAGTAAAGTAATAACACATAGTGTGGGTGAGGAGCCTTATAGAAAAGTTGTTATTGCAAAAAAACAATAATTTAATATGAAAATCGGAAGTCAAAGTGAAGATTTTAGTTAATTTATCAAAAAGATAAAACTAGGTTGTTACTTTGACTTTTTTTCATAAGAGAGAGGAGAAAATAGTAAAATGAATACAATTGCAGCTATTGCAACTGCTACAGGAGCAGGGGGAATAGGAATTATACGAATGAGTGGAGATAAATGTTTTGAAGTATTGAAAAAGATTTTTATACCGAAAAATAAAAATGTAGATTTGGATAATGTAAAAGGATATACAATAAAGTATGGATACATTATAAATCCAAAAAACAATAAAAAAATAGATGAGGTTTTAGTATCATTTTTTAGAGCTCCAAGGAGTTATACTACTGAAAATATGTGTGAAATAAATTCTCATGGGGGCGTAGTAGTAGAAAGAAAAATTTTAGAGCAATGTCTATTAAATGGAGCAGAGCTTGCAGAGCCTGGAGAATTTACTAAAAGGGCATTTATGAATGGTAGAATTGATTTGTCTCAGGCTGAATCTGTAATAGATATAATAAATGCAAAAACTGATAATGAAGCTACAGCGTCATTTAATCAATTACAAGGACGATTATCAAAAGAGATAGAAGGAATAAGAAGCGAATTACTAGATATTATGTCTGATATAGAAGCGTCTATAGATTACCCAGAATATGATATAGAGGAAACTACTAATGAAAAGGCTATAAAGATATTAAATGATGTTAAAGAAAAGTTAATTACTTTGGAAAATAGCTTCGAAAATGGAAAAATTCTAAAAGAAGGGGTAAAAACAGTTATTATAGGAAAACCAAATGCAGGGAAATCCTCTCTTTTAAATACTATTTTAGATGAGGATAGAGCTATTGTTAGTGATTATGCGGGGACTACAAGGGATACTATTGAGGAATTTATAAATATTGATGGGATTCCTTTAAGATTAATTGATACTGCAGGTATAAGGGATACTTCAGATAAGATAGAAAAAATTGGAGTTGAAAAAGCAATTAATTTAATAAATGATTCTGATTTAATTATTGCGATTTTTGATTGCTCTGAAAAATTAGATGAAGAGGATTTTAAAATATTAGAATTAATAAAAAATAAAAAATCTATCATATTGTTAAATAAATGCGATTTAAGCCAAAAAAATTCTGAGACAATATCTTATATATCTAATTTAAATAAAACCGTTATAAAGACATCTATGAGGACAAAAATAGGAATAGATGAATTGTATAAAACAATTTCTAACATGTTCAAAAATAATGAAGTGGATTTTAACGATGGAATTATAGTTACAAATATTAGGCACAAAAATCATATACATAAAGCAATTGAAATTATAAACCGGAACTACTAGCCGTAGAGAACAAAATTTACCTATAGATATGATAGCGATAGATATTAAAAACGTATTAGAAGAGCTGGGAGAGATTACTGGCAGTAACGTTTCAGAGGATATTATTAACAAAATATTTTCTAAGTTTTGCTTGGGAAAATAAGATGGAAAAATTGCCTTTTTGACACAAAAGAATAAAAATACGACACAATACGAAAATAATACATGTTTACCATACAGTAAAATCAATACTTTCAGGATTTCGACAAAATTCGACAAATACAACAAAATGTCAATAAGACAAAAAACGAACGAATTTTCAAAACATACTATAGCATATGAGATAATATAATTTAAATATAATATTTCACGTTTGTCAAAAATTCGGTCAGTTTCATATTTATGGAATAAAATATTTTTACTAAGAAATTATACAAAATAATAGGAGAGTGAAGAAATGGAATATAATGCAGGAAAATTTGATATAGCAGTTATAGGAGCAGGACATGCTGGGTGCGAAGCTGGACTTGCAGCAGCAAGATTAGGATTTAGGACATTAGTATTTTCTATTAGTTTAGAGGCAGTGGCAAATATGCCATGTAATCCACATATAGGTGGAAGCTCTAAGGGACATCTAGTAAAAGAGTTGGATGCTCTTGGGGGAGAAATGGGAAAGAATATAGATAAAACTTATACACAACTAAGGATGTTAAATACTTCTAAAGGACCTGCTGTTTATTCATTAAGAGCGCAAGCAGATAGAAAGAAATATCAAGCTGAAATGAAACATACATTGGAGAAACAAAAAAATCTATATTTAAAGCAGGCAGAAATTATAGATATAGGCGTAGAAGATGGAAAAGTAAAATATGTTAAGACAAATATTGGTGCAGTTTATTATGTAGATAGTGTAATTCTAGCTACAGGAACTTATTTAAAAGGTAAAATATTCATAGGAGAGACTTCTTTTGAAAGTGGTCCAGATGGCGTATTTCCAGCAAATAGATTATCTGAAATACTTAAAGATTTAGAAGTTAATTTGGTTAGATTTAAAACTGGTACACCAGCTAGAATAAATAAAAATAGTATTGATTTTTCAAAAATGGAAATACAAGAAGGGGATAAAAATCCAGAAGCATTTTCATTTGAAGATAAAATTGATGAAAATGTTGAGCAATTACCATGTTATTTGACATATACAAATCAAAAAACACATGATATTATAAGGGCAAATTTGCATAGGTCACCACTTTATGCTGGACAAATAGAAGGAACAGGGCCTAGATATTGCCCTTCCATAGAGGATAAAGTTGTTAGATTTGCAGATAAAGAAAGACATCAAATATTTGTAGAGCCTGTTGGGCGAGATACGGAAGAAATGTATATTCAAGGCATGAGTTCTTCACTTCCAGAAGATGTGCAAATCGCGATGTATAGGACTATTCCAGGCTTAGAGCATGCTGAATTTACTAGGCCAGCATATGCTATTGAATATGATTGTATTGAGCCTTCCGAATTAAAACTATCATTAGAGCATAAAAAAATAGATGGAATGTTTTTTGCCGGTCAAATTAATGGAACTTCTGGATATGAAGAAGCTGCTGTACAAGGCCTTATAGCCGGCATAAATGCAGCAAGAAAGTTACAGCATAAAGAGCCAATAATATTAGATAGATCACAAGCATATATAGGTGTTTTAATAGATGATATTGTTACAAAAGGAACTAATGAGCCTTATAGAATGATGACATCTAGGGCAGAATACAGGCTACTTCTAAGGCAGGATAATGCTGATTTAAGATTAACTGAAATTGGGCATGATATAGGCTTAATTTCAGACGAAAGATATAATAAATTTCTAGAAAAGAAACAAAAAATAGAGGAAGAAAAAGAAAGACTAAAAAATACAACAATAAAGCCTACAGAGAAAGTAAATGAAATACTTGAAAGATGCGGAACTTCAATAATCTCTAATGGAGTAAAGATTGCTGATTTACTAAAAAGAAGCGAATTATCTTATGAAAAATTAGGCGAAATTGACGAAAATAGACCAGATTTACCTTGTGATGTAACACAAGAAGTTGAAATAATGGTAAAATATGAGGGGTATATAAAATTACAAGAAGAGCAAGTAGAAAAATTTAAGAAATTAGAGAAGAAATTACTACCTGATAACATAGATTATAGTGAAATTAAAGGACTTAGATTAGAAGCTAGACAAAAATTAAACAAAATAAGACCAAATTCTGTGGGACAAGCATCAAGAATATCAGGGGTTTCTCCTGCAGACATATCAGTATTATTAATTTATTTAGAGCAGATGAAAGCCAATAGGGAGTAAGGAATCAGCTTAAAATAGAATTAAGAAAGGAATAATATAAATTATGGAAATTAATACATTTGAAAGGTTATTAACAGAATATTCAAATACTATTGATATAAAAATATCAAAAAAAGAGATAGATTTATTATACAGATATATGAATTTATTATTGGATTGGAATAATAAGATAAATTTAACGGCTATTACAAAAGAAGAAGATATAATATTAAAGCATTTTATTGATAGTATAAGCATAAATGAATATTTGAAGGGAAAAAATAAAATTATGGATATCGGCACAGGTGCTGGTTTCCCTGGTATTCCTTTAAAAATTATTAATCCTAACATGGAGTTTATTCTTGTGGATTCATTAAACAAAAGAATAAATTTTTTAGAGGAAGTAGCAAAAGAATTATGCTTAGAGAAAATGCAATTAATTCATTCAAGGGTTGAAGACTTAGCAAAGAATATGAATTATAGAGAAAAAGCTGATGTCGTAGTATCTAGAGCTGTTGCAAATTTAAGAGTTTTAGTTGAATATATGCTTCCTTTTGTAAAAAAAGAAGGAATATGTATATGTATGAAGGGACCAAATATTGAAGAAGAAATAGAGGAAGGTAAAAAAGCTATTGAAATACTTGGAGGAAAAATTGAGAAAATAGAAAATATACTATTACCTGGCAACTTAGAAAGAAATTTAATTATTATAAAGAAGATAAAAAATACACCAGAGAAATATCCAAGAAAAGCCGGAATGCCAGCAAAGCAGCCATTATAGAAGATTAGAAATAAAGGTTAAATATGAAAAGACCTTTATTTTTTTATATAAAAAGATAAAAAGTTTTATATTTATTATTGACATATTTTTAATATAATTATATATTATTAATATGTTATTTTTATGGAGGCAGAGATTATATGGGTAAGATTATATCAATTGCAAATCAAAAGGGAGGAGTAGGGAAGACTACAACTTCAATAAATTTAAGCACTATACTTGCAAAAAAAGGAAAGAAAGTATTAATGATTGATGCGGATCCTCAAGGTAACGCTTCAAGTGGAGTAGGCATTGATAGAGAAGATATAGAGCTGTCTACATATGATATACTTATAAACGAAAATGAATTAAAAGACATTGTCAAAAAGACAAATATTAAAAACTTAGATATTTGTCCTTCAAATATAAACCTTGCAGGAGCTGAAGTTGAACTTGTATCAGTCATGTCTAGAGAGCATAGATTAAAGGAAAAATTAGATGTAGTAAAAGACGACTATGATTTTATTATAATTGATTGTCCACCATCATTAGGATTAATTACTTTAAATGCATTTACTGCTTCTGATAGTGTATTAATTCCTGTACAATGTGAATATTATGCATTAGAGGGATTAGGACAGCTTTTAAATACTATATCTTTAGTAAAGAAACACCTAAATAAAGAAATAGAAATAGAAGGAGCTTTACTTACTATGTATGATATTAGGACAAACTTATCGAATCAAGTAGTAAAAGAAGTAAAAAAATATTTCAATGATAAGGTTTACAAAACTGTAATACCAAGGAATGTAAAGCTTAGTGAGGCACCAAGTTATGGAATGCCTATCAGTGTATATGATCCTAGATCCAAAGGTGCTAAAAGTTATGAAAAATTTGTAAGAGAATTTTTGAAAAACAATGAGCATGATGCAAAAGGAAAGCACGCCTTATAGGATTTAGATAATTTTAATTAATAATTTTAGTAGATATAATTTGATTTGTAGGAAAGGGATGGAATTAGATGAAAAAAACTGGATTAGGAAAAGGATTAGATGCTTTATTTTCAGATAATTTATTATCACAAGAAGGTGATGTGCAAGAGAATTCTTCAGAGAGAATTCATAAAATTAAAGTGATTGAAATTGAGCCAAATAGAGACCAACCTAGAAAGAATTTTGATGAAGAGGCATTAGATGAGCTAGCTAACTCAATAAAAACATATGGTGTATTACAACCTATTATAGTTAATAAGAAAGATGATTATTATGAAATCGTTGCAGGGGAAAGAAGATGGAGAGCAGCTAAAAAGGCTGGTTTGGAAGAGATGCCATGCATTATAAAAGATGATATAACGGAAAAATCAAATAAAGAGATAGCTTTGATAGAAAATTTACAAAGAGTTGATTTAAATCCTATTGACAAGGCAAAAGGTCTAAAAGAATTAATAGATGACTATGGCATGACACAAAAAGAACTTGCTGATTCTATAGGGCTTAGTAGAAGTAATATAGCAAATTCAGTAAGAATCTTAAATTTAGACCCTAGAGTAATAGAACTTGCACAAGATGGTAAATTAACAGAGGGACATTGTAGAAATTTAGTAATGATAGAGGATCCAGACAAACAGTATAAAGCAGCTGTAGATATTATTGAAAGAGGAGAATCTGTTAGAGACATAGAAAGAAGAGTAAAAAATAATAAAGTCGCTAAAAAAGAGGATCCAAGACTTGAGTCAATTTATAGGGATATTGAAAATTCTTTTCAAGGCTTTTTTGGAACTAAAGTTAAATTAGATGCGCATAAAAAATCAGGTAAGATAATTATACAATATTCTTCGTATGACGACTTAGAGAGGATTTTAGGATTGATAAAATAATAATACAAGTTGTTTTATAGGTTTTTAATTAAAATCTAAATATTATATAAGGAATGATGGTGAATAGTGGATATCGTTTTTAATTTTTTAAGGTCAGACATTTTTCTTTTTATTTTATTAGTAGCAGTTATTATATTATTTGTATTATATATAATAAGTGTAGCTAACCTAAAAAAGCTAAGAGTAAGTTATAGTAAATTTATGAATAAATTAGGTAATGGAAATAATTTAGAAGAAATGATGAAAGAATATATAAAAAGAGTTAATATTGCTGAGGCAAAAAACGAAGAAATAATTTCTTATTGTAAAGTTATTGATGAAAATATAAAAAGATGTTCGCAGAAAATTGGACTTGTAAGATATAACGCATTTAAAGATACGGGAAGCGATTTAAGTTTTACATTAGCTATATTAGATGACTATAATAATGGAGTTGTATTAAATGGAATATATGCGAGAGACAGCTCAAATATATATGCAAAGCCAGTAGAAAATGGACAATCTAAATATGTCTTATCTAATGAAGAAAAAGAAGCTATTAATAGAGCAAAGGAAAATATAAAATAAAAATGAATAAAATATTAAAAGATAATTAAAATACTATTATTATATTTTGATTATCTTTTTTTGGGGGGAAATAAGGCGATTAAGAAACTAAACATAAGATTATACTAAAAAAAATAAAAAAAGCCTTAAAATTGAAAATAGAGCCATGTAGATTTATATTACTTATAGAAAATTAATATAAATTAGTATTGACAATTTAATGGAAAATATGTTAATATATATACTGTTACTGCAAAAGGTAATACAAATTTGGAGAGGTGGTCGAGTTGGTTTATGGCACCAGTCTTGAAAATTGGCGTAGGTTTGTAGCCTACCGTGGGTTCGAATCCCACCCTCTCCGCCAAATAAAAAATGATAAGGAGTAAGAATAAATCGAACTTCTTTCAGTATATGGAGGCTTACCCAAGTGGTTGAAGGGGACAGTTTGCTAAACTGTTAGGGTTCGCAAGGGCCGCGAGGGTTCAAATCCCTCAGCTTCCGCCAAGAGGTTCAAATCCCTCAGCTTCCGCCAAGAAAATAAAGTATTTTTACTTTATTTTTTTTTGCAAAAAAATAATAAATATAAATTTAAAATAAATTAATTAATATATAAAATAATTAAAAATTAATAATATAATTAAATAAATTATTAATTTAATTATATAAAAATATTAATAAAAAATAATAATTAATTTGTGTAAAAAAATAATTATAAAAAATATTTATTAAAAAAATAGGGAAATTAAATTTATATGTACAAAATAAAATTATGTGATACAAATTTATGAGTAAAATTGGAAAAAGGAAAAAATAGATATAAAAGATATAGTTAAAAAAGAATAATTGTGAATGCAAAGAATGGTATAAAATGCAACACAATTTGTCAAAAAGGTTGTTTAATAAAATTTAACTTATCTTATATTTCAAGTTAAAAAAAAATAAAAAAGACTCAAATAAAAAAACGTAAACTAAATTTACTTGAAGGAAGTTACAGAAAATAACAAAAAACAGCAAAAAAATGGCGAAAAAGCATCGGAATAGGCAAAATCAACAAGAAAAATAGTGAAAAAATAAAAAAACAAGATTGTAGACATAAAACAGGAGAGAGGATAGTTTAAGTTGAATTTATGGTAGAAGAAATTTTTTGACATAAGGATTTATATGAAGCAAAAAATTAAATTTGTCTAAAAGACGAATTGCTTAAAATAATATCATTAAATCTATATGAAAGATTTAACTGTTTTAGATAAAAAGTTTTTGAAAATTAATATAGAAAATTATGTGAAAAATCATAAGTAAATCTTAATAAAATTAATAAGAAATAAAATAAGAAAAAATATCAAGAAATTTTTATAAAAAATAAATAATTATAGACTGCAATAATAAAAATAAATAATAATAATTAAATAATAATAATAAAAAATAATAATAAAATTAA
>CAJFHE010000048.1 GCA_904378095.1 uncultured Clostridia bacterium
ATTGTATTTAATTTGTCGTCCATTACAACTATTTTTACAGTTGTAGAACCTACGTCCAATCCTACATGTAACAAATTACTCATCTATATTCATCCTTTCGATATGCATTAAAACATGTCTTTCTTAATATATGCATAAGTCTAATAATACATTCTTTAGTATATACGGAAAAGGGTATTTTGTCAAATGGAAAATATGTAAAAAATGTGGATTTTTGCTAGAAAAAACTGAACAAAAGTGGAATTATGAAATATTTGTAAAATTGTCGAATTTTGTCGACAAGTAATATATGAGTAAATATTGATTTGATATTAAAAATGATGGTATAATATTTATGCACCTCTTTCCATTATGAGGAGGTGAAAAAATATAGTGGAAGAGCTACTAAAATTATTAGAACTTTATTTGATTTACTTAATTGTAAAGAAAATGAAGGACTAATGAAAAGACTAGGTATATGCACTACCTAGTCTTTTTTATTTCTATAATGAAAGAACTACTATTGCTTAAGCTATAGATATTATAGCTCATTTTTTATTATATGTCAAACATTTTTTCCTATTCTGATTTTTGATGAATTACAAAAATTAGGACAAAGGAGTTCTAAAAATAACTTGTCTTTCATAAAAATGAAATAAAAAAACGGAAGGAGAATGTTTATGAGCAAAAAGATAATTTTATCAATTATTATTATTTTAATTTTAGTGGGAGTAGGAATATGGTATTTCTTTTTTTATAATCAAAATACTCAAAGTGAGGAAAATCAAATAATTCCAGAAGAAGAAATTTCAGAAGACCAAATGAGGCAAACTATAGTGTCTTTGTATTTTTATAATAATGATACAAAAAGTTTGGCATCAGAAGGAAGGCTTATTGATGTAAAAGAATTACTGGAAAATCCATATAAGAGATTAATGGAATTATTAACAGAAGGACCACAAAACACAAATCTATCTAAGACAATACCAGATGGAACAAAAGTAAATAAGGCTGAGATAAAAGGTGATATATTATATTTAGATTTATCGAAAGAATTTATTGAAAATCATGCTGGTGGAGAAGAAGCAGAAAGTGCAACAATATATTCTATTGTAAATACTATGACAAATCTTACTGAAGTAAATGCAGTAAAAATGCTAATTGATGGAGAAGAAAACAAATCGTTTAAAGACAATAAAATAAAGTTTGACGACCCATTTGTAGTGATAACAGAAGAAGACACCAATGAAAATACAAATATTGCTGCATAAATAGTAAAGAAAAATATTAAACCATTTACTTTAATATCTTATACAATTCGACGGTATTACAAATTTTTTTAAGTCCACAAAGAAAATGCTCAACTTCAAAAAGGGAGTTTATAGCGTTTTCTTTTTTATATTTGAAATTAAATTTTTTCTTTTTACAATTTTTTGACTCTAAATTATTATTTCCCATTATTATTAATTCCTTTCAAAATATTTTTATGTTAATCTTGATTATCAATTAAAATTAATATATAATATGCTAGGTAGAGGTAAAAAGTTATGGATTTAAAAGAAGATGAAAGAATAGATGATTTAGAATATAATAATTTAAAAATAATTCAAAATAAAAATGGTTTTTGCTTTGGAATTGATAGTGTTCTTATTTCAGATTTTGCTAAAGAAGTAAAAAATAATTCTATAGGTGTAGATTTAGGAGTAGGAACAGGAATTATTAGCATTTTATTAACTGCTAAAACAAAAATATCAAAAATAATAGGCGTGGAAATTCAAAAAGAAGTAGCAGAAATGGCAAGAAGAAGTGTAGAGTTAAATAATATGCAAAATAAAATTGAAATTATAAATTTAAATATTAAAGAAATTATAAATAAAACTAAAAAAGAAAATTTATCTGATAATTTAGAAAATAATAAAATTATAGAAAAATTACCAAGAGAAGAATTTGACTTTGTTGTTACAAATCCACCATATAAAAAACTTGAAACAGGGAAAATAAATAATAATGAATATAAATATATTTCAAGACATGAGGTAACAGCAGATTTGGCAGATTTTATAGAAGTTTCTAGATATCTACTAAAAGATAAAGGCACCCTTTATATGGTACATAGACCAGAGAGATTAGTAGATATTGTAGAATTAATGAGAAAAAATAAAATTGAGCCTAAGAAAATAAGGTTGGTATATTCTAAAGTAGATAAAGAGCCAGCACTTGTATTAATTAAAGGGATAAAAAATGCTAGACCATTTTTAAAGATAGATAAACCCTTGGTAATTTATGATACTAATGGAGAATATACAGATGAAATTTACGATATTTATGGAAAAAATAAAAAAATTAATTAATATTTATCAAGGAGAATTTTATGTTAGGAAAATTATATTTAGTTGCAACCCCTATTGGCAATTTAGAAGATATTACATTTAGAGCGATTAATATACTTAAAAATGTTGATTTGATTGCAGCAGAAGATACTAGACATACTTTAAAGTTATTAAATTATTATGAAATAAATAAGCCTTTAATTAGTTATCATAGACATAATGAAGATATAAAAACAGATATTTTAATCAATAAATTATTAGAAGGCAAAAATATAGCAGTCGTTACTGACGCAGGGACTCCAGGCATTTCTGACCCAGGAGAAGAGATTGTAAAAGAAGCTATAAAAAATGGAATAGAAATAGTACCAATTCCCGGAGCGTGTGCATTAATAAATGCTTTAATTTCGTCTGGACTAAATACAAAAGAATTTGCTTTTTATGGATTTTTACCATTAAATAAGAAAAATAGAAATAATACTCTGGATAGGATAAAAAGAGAAGATAAAACAATTATTTTATATGAAGCACCACATAAACTATTAAAAACATTAGAAGATATTTTAGAAAATATAGGAGACATTGATTGCGTAATTGCTAAAGAGCTTACAAAAATTCATGAAAATTTTACACGTGATAATATTAGTAATATTCTTACTGATTTAAGAAGAAAGGAAAACATAAAAGGTGAGTATATAATTTTATTGGATTTAAATTCAAACCAATTAGAAGATGATGGTGAAATTATTTCAAACAAAAGCGTGAATGAGCAATATGAATTCTATGAGAGGCAAGGAATGAATAAGAAAGAAATTATTAAACAAATTGCAAAGAATAAAAATGTTTCAAAGAATGAAATTTATCAGATGTTCTTAAATAAATAGATTAAAAACTAACAAAAAAACTTTTAAGTAGGAAATCTGCTTAAAAGTTTTTTTGTTAGTTTTGAGAACTATCTTTTGCTATTTGCTCAATGCATTTATCACATATAAGTTTTCCTTTATATTCTGATAAGTTTTTTGTATTTCCACAAAAGATACAAGTTTCTTCATGTTTCTTTAGTATAATATTAGAACCATCAACATATATTTCAATTGGATCTTTCTCTGCGATACCAAATTTGTTTCTTATCTCAATTGGAATAACAACTCTACCTAGTTCATCAACTCTTCTTACAATTCCCGTTGACTTCATACAATCCTCCCCTATAATACATAATTCGACAAAAAAATCTATAACTATAATAACATAATTTACAATAAAAGGCAATAAAATTGTCGAATAATTATATTTTTTCGTTCGACAAAAAATGACACTCTATATTGTAATAAATATAATTTAAACAGAATACTAATAAGTAGGTGAAAAAGATGCTAAATATATTATGGCCAATTTTTATAATTCTATCAGTTATTTATGGATTAATTTATGGAAAAGCAGATGAGATAAATAATGGAATGTTTGAATCTTTATCTGATGCAATAGAGCTTTCAATAACTTTTTTGGGAACTATTAGCTTATGGAATGGAATAATGGAAATTTGCAAAAAGACAAGTTTAATGGATAAATTAACAGGATTTTTAAAACCGTTTATAAATTTTTTATTCCCAGAGCTAAAAAAAAATGAAACCGCAAAACAAGAAATTTCTATGAATATGATTGCAAATATATTAGGACTTGGAAATGCAGCAACCCCATTAGGGGTACAGGCAATGAAAACCATGCAAAAAGAAAATCCAAAAAAGGATACTCTTTCAAATTCAATGATGATGTTTATAGTTATAAATACAGCTTCAATACAACTTATTCCAACAAATGTAATAGCAATAAGAACATCATTAAATTCAGAAAATCCCACATCTATTATTGCTCCTGTATGGATAGCTACTATTATAGCTGCAGTTATTGGTATATTTTTTACAAAAATTTTAATTAAAAAGGTGAAATAAATGACAAATGTAATTAATTATATTTCAGGAGCAGCAATTCCAGTTATTATTGTATTAATAATTATCTATGGATTAAAAGAGAGAGTAAAGGTATTTGATGCTTTTTTAGATGGAGCTAAAGACGGAATAGAAATTGTATTTAAAATGTTACCAACATTAATAGGAATATTTTTAGCTGTAGGTTTATTACGAAGCTCTGGAATTATAGATTTTATTGTTAATTTAATTACACCATTAACTAATTTATTAGAAATTCCTAGTCAAATTATGCCATTAGCGATATTAAGACCTATTTCTGGAAGTGCATCAATGGCAGTTGCAGTTGATATTATGCAAAATTATGGAGTAGACACATTAACAGGACTAATTACATCAACGATTATGGGCTCTACAGAAACAACATTTTATACAATAGCAATTTATACCAGCTGTGTAGGAATAAAGAAAACAAGATGGATTTTACTAGCTGCATTAGCAGCTGATGTAGCTGGAATGGTGGCATCAACAGTTATTTGTCGAATTTTGGCATAATCTGTCGATGAGTTTTTGTTGACAAATATGAAAAACAGGTTTATCATATAAACATAAATTGTTTCAATAAAAATTAAATCAAAAAATTAAAGGAAATATAAAATAAAAATTTGTTTTTAATCTTGTAGAGGAAATGCATTTTAATTATTTCGCCCCCGAAGATAAAAATTAATAAAGTAAATAATTAAAAAATGAAACTAAAAAATTAAAAAAGATATTGAAAATATTTAACATTCTTTAAATTTTGAATCTAAGTAGTTATAAAGTCTCATAAAAAATTGTTTCGGCATAACACTCCTTTCTACTAAGTTTTAGTAAAATTTCCTCTACAAATAAATATATTAAAATAATAAATTATATACTGGATATAATTTATTATTTATGGTAAGATTCATTATTTAAAATTTTAAAAGCTCTATAAATTTGTTCTAATAAAAAAACACGAATTAATTGATGAGGAAAGGTCATTTTGGAAAAACATAATAATTCATTTGAAGAATTTACCACTTCATTAGATAATCCAAGAGAGCCTCCTATAATAAATGAAATGTTACTATTAAAATTTAGTGAAATATTATTTATTTTATTTGAAAATTCTTCAGAGGTATATTGTGTACCTTTTAAATCTAAAGCGATAATATAACTATTTTTTATATGTGACAAAATTTTCTTTCCTTCTATTTCTTTAATAATATTAGACATTTTATCATTTACATTATCAGGAATTGACTCGTCAGGAATTTCTATAATACTAAGCTTGCAATATTTTGATAATCTTTTAGAATATTCCTGGATAGCATCCTTTAAGTATTTTTCTTTAATTTTACCAACACAAATTATATTTATATGTATCATAAAAACTCCTATTCTTTAAATCAAAATTAATCCTAAAAAATATTTCATACAACCTCTACTATTTTACTAGGAGTGTTTCTTGTTGCTACATCCACTTTTATTTTACTGAAATCTAGTTTACATTCAATTAATTCATCTATAACAGTTTTATAAGCAAGCTCAGGAAAATTATTTTCTTTACTTAAATGTCCAAGCATAACTTGTCTTAAACCGCTTTTCATTAAAAAAGAAATAGTTTTACCAGCTTCTTCATTAGGAAGATGTCCATTTGGTCCTGCAATTCGTTGCTTTAAAAGATATGGGTATGCAGAGCACTTAAGAATGTTAGGGTCATAGTTTGCTTCTAATAAAAGAAAACTGCTATCTTCTAACTTATGAATAATATTTGATGTCATATGACCGATATCTGTTGCAATACTTATTTTCGTATTATTATTTAAGATATTAAACCCGCATGGGTTTGCAGCATCATGAGGAATTTTAAAAGGATGTATTTTTAAATCGCCAATTCCAAAATTTTCTTCTATCGTGAATTTTTTTATATTTTTATCATTTATTTTTTCAATTTGCTCTGGCATTGCATCCCAAGTCTTTGAATTTGCGTATACTGGAATATCATACTTTTTGGAAAATGTACCTAATCCCCTCACATGGTCAGAATGCTCATGTGTAACTAAAATTGCGTCTATTTCTGAAGGGTCAATTTCCATAGAAGAAAGCGCAGAAGATATTTTCTTTGCACTTTCACCAACATCAATTAATATTTTTGTATTAGATGTTTCAACAAGTAAGCTATTTCCAGAGCTACCACTATATAAACTACAAAATTTTAACATATGGACCTCTCATTTTATCAATTTACTTTTGTTTAAAGTTTAACTTTATTCTTTAACTCTTTCTATATCAGCACCAAGGCTTCTGAATTTATCTTCAATTTTTTCATATCCTCTATCAATATGATGAATATTATATAATTCTGTAGTACCTTTGGCTACAATTCCTGCTATTATAAGTGCTGCACCAGCTCTTAAATCACTTGCATATACTGGGGCACCAGATAATTCTTTAACACCTTCAATGATAGCCGTTTTCCCTTGTGCTGTAATATGTGCTCCCATATTATTTAATTCATTTGTATATTGGAATCTTGATTCCCAAATGCTTTCATTTATTATGCTTGTACCATCTGCAATAGATAAAATGACGCCCATCTGTGGCTGCATATCAGTAGGAAAGCCAGGATATGGAAGAGTTTTAATATTAGCTTTATTTGGTCTTTTATTAGTCCAAACTCTGATAGTATCACCTAAATCTTCAACATTTCCTCCAATTTCCATTATTTTGGCAGTTATACAATCTAAATGCTCAGAAATACAATTCTTAATTAAAATATCTCCCTTAGTAGCAATTGCAGCAGCCATAAATGTACCTGCTTCAATTTGGTCTGGTACAACAGAGTATGTACCTTCATGTTTTAATTCTTTTACGCCATTTATTTTTATAACATCTGTTCCAGCACCACGAATGTCAGCTCCCATTGTATTTAAAAAGTTAGCAACATCAACTATGTGAGGCTCTTTAGCAGCATTATCTATAGTAGTAGTTCCTTCTGCTAAAACACCTGCAAGCATTACATTTATGGTTGCTCCAACAGAAACTACATCCATATATATAGAAGTACCTACTAATTTTTTTGCTTTAGCAGATATTTTTCCTTGACCTACATCTACTTTGGCACCTAAAAGCTCAAAACCCTTTATATGCTGGTCAATTGGTCTTGCACCTAAATTACATCCACCAGGAAGACCAACCTCTATTTGACCACGTCTTCCAAGCATTGCTCCTATTAAATAATATGAAGCTCTGAATTTACTAGTTTTATCTAAAGGAGCTTCTTTTCCGTCTACTTCTCTTGTATCAATTGTGATTTCATGCTCTCCATTCCATGTAATTTTAGCTCCTAAATCTTGTAAAATATCACAAGTTATTTTTACATCGCTAATATTAGGTAAATTATTTATTGTATAAACGCCATCTAATAGTAATGTGGCAGGAAGTATTGCTACAGCTGCGTTTTTTGCCCCACTTATTGTAACTTCTCCTTTTAATCTTGTTCCACCTTTTATTACTAACTTTTCCAACCTACTCACCTCAAAATGTTGATATATTAAAAATTTAAATAATCTAAAATTAAAAAATAGAGTTTAATAAATCAAACTCTATCTATAATTTATAACATATTTTTAAAGAAAATACAATAGGTATTTTAATTAGAGAGTTTTCGTGAGCCAATATCTACTCATATGCCATTAAAAACTAATAAATATTATTTATTAGCTAAAGTAATTCCCTTAAAAAATTCAATTAAACTAAACTTAAATTTAATGTCTGTACTTTCATCATCGCTTATTAAAGTATATTCTTCATCATCTAAATTTTCTTGCATTATTTCTTTAGACTCATCTGGTACTACTCCAGATGTTACATCAACAAAACATAGAGGAGGAAACATCACGCACCACCAGTTTTGACCTTTGGCTTCACCTATTTCTATTCGTAGAGCATCATAATAACCAGCAGGTAACGAAATATCACCATATGTTTTGGTTGGAAAGTCAAAATTTCCTATACGTATATTTACTTCATAATCATATCCATTTTCATTAATTACTTGTTTTGCAATTTTATAAAATTCATCTTCATACTCATAAGCTAGTTTAATAACTTCTTCTTTTGAAGAGCAATTAGAAGATATACTATTCATATATTCTAATATGCTATCTCGCACTTTATATTTTAAATTTTGGTCCTCCTCGCTATCACTATTAGCAATCACATGTAATCGAAAAACGCTATCTGCTATGTTTTCAGAGACTGCATTCACATAGGAAAGTGCAGAAATAAAAACAAAAAAAGAAAAAAGTATGATTACAATAAAAAATCGTTTTAAAAAATTAATTAAATTATTTTTTTTCATATAAATCGCATCCTTTCTTAAGTTCAACTATGTAAAAAATTAATTAGTTTAACTATAATAAATTCTGGGATAATTTCCATAGTAAAAATTATCTTGTACTAAAATTATTTACTATTTTAAAAATTTTATACTGTTTTTCCAAAAATTTTTTAAATAAATAAAAAATTACTTTATTAGATAAAATAATAATAAAATCAAAAATAATATAAAAATTTGTTAAATTGTAGTGTCGAAATAAAGGGAACGATTTAGCTTGACTTACGGAAATACAGATGGTAAAATTTACCATATCAGAAATTTAAAGGAGGCTTTTAATATGGAAATATTAAAAAATAACATTGAAAAAATATGTAGTTTTTATGTGAGTGACTGGCATTTAGTTACAATGTTACTTCCATATATAAATAAACAAATAAATGAGAAAGCCAATATTATAACAATATTAGAAAATGATATAGAAGAAAATATAAAAACATTAATAAAAAGATTAAATTTAAAAAATGAGGAAAAAATATTAAATTTAAATTGGAAAAAAACAAATGGAATAAAATATAGTGAGATAGAAAGAAAACTAAAAAACTTGAAAAAAGAGCAAATTTTAAATGTAGTATTTATTAATGGAAAAAAAGAATATATAGATATGACTAATAAAAATGTAGAAAAATTTTTGTCAGAAAATAAAAACAAATATAAAAATATAAATATTAAAATTATAAACTGCTTTGAAGTGAGTGAATTTAATATAAATATGCAAGAAATATTGCATAATCATGATAAAATTTTAAACACATCTGGAGAAAAAGAAATTAATGAAGTGTTTGAAGGATATGCATAAAAATAAGAGGAAATACTTGATTTTTTATACGAAATAATATAGAATACATTTATTCTATATTATTTTTATTTAATAAATAGAAAATATTTATTCTTTGAACTTTGAGGAGGAACATATGAGTGTAAAAAAAGCAGTTATACCAGTTGCTGGATTTGCAACGAGATTTTTACCTGCTTGCAAAAGTCTACCAAAGTGTATGCTTACAATATTAGATAAACCAATTATTCAATATTTAGTAGATGAAGCAGTAGAAGCTGGAATAGAAGACATATTATTAGTTGTAGGAAGAAAAAAAGAGGTTGTTGAAGATTATTTTTCAGAAGATAAAGAATTAGAAGAATTTTTAATTGAAAGAGGAAAAGAAAGTTTTATTCCTCAGGTTACTAATTTATCTGGAAAAGCAAAAATACATTTTATAGAAGAAGAAGGTGGAGCAAAAGGTCTTGGCCATGCAATATATATGGCAAAGGACTTTGTTGGAAATGAGCCATTTGCTATAATGTATGGCGATGTTATTATGCAAGGAGAAAAGCCATGCTTAAAAGAAATAATAGATGAGCACGAAAAATTAGGAGCTTCTGTAATAGGAGTAGAAAAGGTAGATTGGAAAGATGTTCCTAAATATGGCAATGTTTCTGGAGAGCCAATAACAGATAGATTATACAAAGTAGAAAAAATGCAAGAAAAGCCAAAAATAGAAGAAACAAAATCAAATTTAGCAATATCTGATAGACACGTATTAATGCCAGATTTATTTGACTTTCTAGCCAATACTAAACCTGGAAAAGGTGGAGAAATTCAAGTAACAGATGCATATAACAGTATGGTAAATACAAAAGAGGGAGTATATGCATATGATTATGAAGCAACAAGATTTGACTCAGGTGACAAATTAGGTTTTGTAAAAGCTTCTATTGATGAGACTTTAAGAAGACCAGAATTGAGAGACGATTTAATTAAATTTATAAAGAGTCTAGATATATAGGAAATAAAAACTGCAATTTTTAGTAAATTGTAGTTTTTTTTTGTAATGTATGATATACTAACGGCAAAAAGAAAGGAAAGTGAGCCTATGAAAGAATATGAAATTAAATATAATGAGTGGATTAATAATCCAGTTATTGATGATGAAAGTAAAAAGGAATTAAGAGGGATTGAGGGTAACGAAAAAGAAATTGAGGATAGATTTTATAAAGATTTAGAGTTTGGAACTGCAGGATTAAGAGGAGTTATTGGCGTTGGAACAAACAGAATGAATAAATACACTGTGACAAAGGCAACTCAAGGCTTAGCAAATTATATTAAAAAGCAAGGAGGACAAGACAGAGGAGTTGCAATTGCATATGACTGTAGAATAATGTCAAAAGAATTTAGTGATGAAACAGCACTTTGCTTAAATGCAAATGGAATAAAAACATATAGATTTGAAGATTTAAGACCAACTCCAGAATTGTCATTTGCAGTAAGAGAATTAGGATGTATAGCAGGAATAGTAATTACTGCAAGTCATAATCCGCCTGAATATAATGGATATAAAGTTTACTGGGAGGATGGAGCACAAATAGTAGAGCCAACAGATAAAGAAATTATTGCAGAAGTTAATAATGTAACAGATTTATCTACTATTAAAACGATGGAAAAAGAAGAAGCAGTAAAAAATGGGTTATACCATACAATAGGAAAAGAAATTGATGATAAATATATTGCAGAGTTAAAAAAATTAGTGGTTAATAGTGATGCAATAAAAGAAATGCAGAAAGATATAAAAATAGTATATACACCACTTCATGGCACAGGAAATATACCAGTACAAAGAATATTAAAAGAAATAGGCTTTGAAAATGTATATATAGTAAAAGAGCAAGAAAAGCCAGATGGACATTTTCCTACTGTAAGTTACCCAAATCCAGAAGATCCAAAAGCATTTACATTAGCTTTAGAATTAGCAAAAAAAGTAGATGCAGATATTGTTTTAGCAAATGATCCAGATGCAGATAGGTTGGGAATTTATGTAAAAGATAGTAAAACAGGTGAATACATACAATTTAATGGAAATATGACAGGAAATCTAGTAGCAGAGTATATTTTATCTCAGAAAAAAGCAAATGGAACTTTGCCTAATAATGGAGCTATTATAAAAACAATAGTATCTTCAAATATTACAGATGCTATTGCAAAAGAATATGGTGTAAAATTATTTTCTACATTAACAGGTTTCAAAAATATAGCTAAAATTATTAGAGGATTTGAAGAAGATAATTCATATAAATGCTTATTTTCATATGAAGAAAGTTATGGTTGCATAATTGGTACACATGCAAGAGACAAAGATGGAATTGTTGCTGTTATGACAGTATGTGAAGCAGTAGCATATTATAAAAAGCATGGTTTAACCTTATGGGACCAAATGAATAAAATGTATGAAAAGTATGGATATTATAAAGAAAAACAAATGTCTATTACGCTAAAAGGTATTGAAGGCGCAGAAGAAATCAAAAAAATGATGGAAAATATGAGAAATAATCCGGCTAAAGAAATAGCAGAATTAAAAGTTAAATATTTTGGAGACTATAGTAAACAAGAAATTATAGATGAAAATGGAAATAGAATCTCTACAGGACTTCCAAAATCAAATGTATTATATTTTGATTTAGAAAAAAATGCATGGGTTTGTGTTCGACCATCTGGAACAGAGCCAAAAATAAAATTTTATATGGGTGTGTGCGAGAGCAGCATGGAAAATGCAGATAAAAAGTTGGAACAATTAGAAAATGCAGTAAAAGAAATGGCAGAAAATGCGAAAAAATAAGAGAATTAATTAAATTAAGCTAGGTGATAGATTTTAATCTGTCACCTAGCTTAATGCTCATATAAAAAATTATTTAAATTCTTGCCATCCATTAATATTTGCCCTTTTTATAGCACCTATCAAATTTGCTCTCACATTTGGAATTTTAATTGATAATTTATATAGCATTTCTTTAATATCTTCTCTTTTTGAAACACCGTCCATCGGACAATTCTTTTTCATTACATTAATTCCAGACCTTTTAATAAATTTTCGAATTTCCTTTTCAGGAGCATATATTAATGGCCTAATCAAAGTAACTTTAGATCTATCCATGTAGCTTACAGGTGCAAAAGTAGATAAATTACCAGCATATAACATATTTAAAAAGAATGTTTCTAACACATCGTCTTCATTATGACCTAAAGCAAGTTTATTACATCCATGCTCTATAGCGGTTGAATTTAGTATTCCTCTACGTAAATTTGCACAAAGAGAGCAAGGATTTTTTTCTTTTCTAATATCAAAAACAATCTCTTTAATATGACTTTCTGCCTCAACAAATTCTACATTTATATTATTACAAATCTCTTTTAAAAAAGTAGTATCAAAAAATTCAAATCCAGGATTAACACTTATAGCTATTAAATCAAATTTTTTTGGATAAAATCTTTGTAATGCTTTTAATCCCATTAATAAAGTAATAGAATCTTTACCTCCAGAAAGTGCTACAGCGATTTTATCTCCTTCTTCTATCATATTATAATTTTCTATAGCTTTTCTTAAATAACTTAATATTCTTTGCATGTAAATTTCTCCTCTTAATTTTAAATAAAATGTCAATAAATAATTAAATTTATTTTTAAATCTAAAAATATTATAACATTTATGTCAAGTTGTATAAATATCTAAATAAAAAATTAAATGTTAAAGAATAAAAATATATTAAAAAAATTATTTTAAATAAAAAATAAAATAAATTATAATAATAAATAAAATGAAAAAATATTTAATTGAAAAATCAAAAAAATAAAATACAAAAAGCATAAAAAAATTATAATTAATAAAAAATATAATTAAATAAAAAAATAAATATTAAAAATATTAAAAATAATAACAAGAAAAAAGAATAAATTAACTTAAATAAAATAAAAAAAGAAAAATACTAAAAAACACAAAAATAAAAAAGGTAAAGTAAGTTTACAACAGAAAAATATGTAAACAATATTTATGCAGTAGAGTAGTATAAAAAACAGGTTACATAAATAACGAATTAATAAGATTGAGAAAGGAAATCACAAGATAAAAAATTTAAAAAAGTTAAAAAGTCATCATTGAAAAAACATAAAGTATATTAAAAATATTGAATGTTATTATAAGAAAAAACTTAATGAGATATTCAAAATTAAATACAAAACATATAATAAAAAGGAAATGAAATCTTATAAAAAACGGAAAAAAACATGCGGAATAAAGAGGTTTTTTCATATAAAAAAGAAATCTATATTCGCTAGAAAAACAGATTTACATAAATTAAAAGCAAGAAATAATGAAAAATGAAAAAGTAAGGGAGCGAACTTTTAGCAATAAGAAAAAGGGGAACTTGTCAAAAAGGAGCGATGGCTTTATCAAAAAGACAAGAAAATGAACAAAAGTGTTTTCAAGATATTGATTCAAAAAAAGAATGCAAAAAATGAACAAAGTGAAGCTCAAACCAGTAAACATAATCAGATTATTATAAGACTAAATTTATACGTTTTAGCCATAACAAATCGAAGAAATTTTTAAAGAAATTTTAAAGAAAATAAAAAAATTAAAGTTATTTTATTTAAAACAAATTTAATTTTAAATAATTAATATATATTTTTTTATTAAAATAAGAAAATATATATTAATAAAATATTTTTTATAAAATAATATAAATATTAAAAAATTATTTATTAAAAAAATTATTTTTAAATAAATAATAAAATAAAAAATTAAAAATAAAATAAATTATAATAATAAAATATAATAAAAAAATAAAACGAAAAATAAATAAAAAAATAATAAATAATAAATAATAAATAATTAAAAAAGTAATTAAATAATTAATGAATATATTGTAAAAACATATATAAAATTTTTTGAAAAGAAGCAAGTAAATAGAGAAAAATGAAAAAAGGCAAAAATTGAAAAAATTAAATGTTATTAAAATAAGGGCAATAAATTTAAAACAAAAAATACTTGATTAATATCAAAAAATAATATAAAATATATAAATCGGAATTAAATGTTTCAGTAGCTCAGTTGGATAGAGCGCTCCCCTCCTAAGGGAGAGGTCGCAGGTTCGATTCCTGTCTGGAACACCACTTTAATTCCAATTAATTTTATTTATTCATTATTCTAATTAAATAAAATAATGTCGAATAAATATAAAGGACTGATTTAAATATGCAAGAAGAATTTATGCAAGTAGCTTTAAAGGAAGCAAAGAAGGCATATAAAAAATTAGAAATACCAGTAGGAGCAGTTATTGTTAAAAATGGTGAAATAATTGCTAAAGCACATAATATAAAGGAAGAAAAGAAAGATACAACAAAACACGCAGAGATAATTGCTATACAAAAAGCAAGTAAAAAATTAGAAAGTTGGAGATTAAATGATTGTGAGTTGTATGTAACATTAGAGCCATGCCCAATGTGTGCAGGAGCAATAATACAATCAAGGATTAAAAAGGTATATATAGGCACTTTAGATGAAAAGACTGGTGCATGCGGCTCAGTTTTAAACTTATTTAAAGATTATAAATTTAATCATAATGTAGAAGTAGAATATGGAATTCTAAAAAATGAATGCGAAGAAATTTTAAAAAAATTTTTTAAAGAATTAAGAGAGCTTAAAAAATTAAAATAGAAATCATTTTATTTAACAAATTTTAATAAGCACAAACTGGAGTGGTATCGAAGTGGTCATAACGAGGCTGACTCGAAATCAGTTAGTCAGTGAAAGCTGGCACGTGGGTTCGAATCCCACCCACTCCGCCAACTTATCTACTTATTTAATAATATTTATATAAGGACAAGCATACAAATATAGTAAATAGATTTATATAAAGTAATTGTGTAAAATAAATGGAGGATAAAAAGGTGGACAAAGAAAAGAAAAAACAAACAATTAAACTGTGTATAGCTATTATCATCTTTGCAATTATTATAATTTTAGTTGCAGCAATAATTATACGTTATCAAGTAGAAGGCGATAAGAATATGCCATTTAACTTATCTAAAATAATTATGGTTAGCACTGCCGAGGGTAATGAAGCAGAAGGTGAGAAAAAATGGAACTTTGATGTGTTACAAAACAATGACTTATACATTTATATAGACAAAAATGAAAATTACAAAGGAAAAGAAAAGACAATAAAGTCAGTAAGAATAGAAAATATAAATATAACAAAAGCTCCAGAAAAAGGTGAAATAAAGGCATATATGCCTAACAGTGTTGAAGGTAGACTTTTCGATTATTCAGATGAATATTTGATTCAAGAAAATAAACTTGAATACAAGGGGACAGCGGAAAGTAATGCACGAACATTAGAAATAGGAAGTAATGGAGGAAATCTATTATTAAGTTTTAGTAATGTTGGACTTGGCACATATAGCTCTGACGAAGATGAGGAAATTACACATGATGGAACACTTTTAAAAAGATTAGATGTTTCTAATGAAGAAATACAATTCGAGGTAAATTTTGATTTGGTAATAGTAGTAGATAATTGTAGTTATAGAGCAAATATGAATTTACAACTACCATGCGGAGATATAACAACAGAAGGAACTTGCAGTGTAGAAAAAACAGATTTTAGTGATTTAGTATTTAAAAGAGAGTAAGAGATTGGAGATGGACTTATTCTGCACAAATTTTGTGGAGAATAAGTCCTTTCTTAATGGTGATTTTCTTAAAAAATCTTAACTAACTCTTGATAAATTAAATAAAAAAGTATATAATACAGATGGTATGAGAAATTTAATTATTGTATGGAGGGGACCAACAAGAGCCTGTGAACCTTGTCAGGTCCGGAAGGAAGCAGCAATAAGCAGTAGTTCTTGTGTGGAAACTTCCATAGAGTAATTAAATT
>CAJFHE010000049.1 GCA_904378095.1 uncultured Clostridia bacterium
AAACCTTAATAAACTTTAATAAATTTTTACTTGTCTCAATTTTCGTTGAAATACTAGCCCTTTTTTCTTAAAATGTACTTTTTATAATTATTGTGCTTTATCAATATTATGTAATGTCTGTTCAACTCTTAATCAGAAGGTCCGGGGTTCGACCCCCCGGTGGTGCACCAAAATAAAAGAGGAGTTACTTCAGCTCCTCTTTTTTATGAGTCTAATGCACATAATACACATTGCTGCACCATAGTCTCTGCAATTCTTCTGTTTCCGTAAAATCTTCGGCTTCTTTTATCGTCTCTAGTATTCCATTCTTGTCTAAATTATCACTAATTACAACTATAATTCCTTCTGAAATATCTTTATTTTCAAATATTGCTTGTATGTTTTCTTCTGTGCAATCTAAATCCTTCGCTATATATGATTCATCTATTTTAGAAAATAGTAATAAATCATTTAGAAATCCTAATGTTTGCGAGCTATATACATATATTGTTGGCAAATTTAACTCTACACTAATTTCTTCCAGAAAATCTTTTTTATCTCTATACCAAAGCTCTGGCTCTAGCTTAAATATAAATGGTGAAATTAAAATTACTATTAATAATATAGCTATTATAGAGTTTCCTACTTTTTCGCTAGATATTACTTGCAAAAGTTTATATAAATAATAAATTACTATTATAAATACAAGTCCACATACTGGGACAATATACCTTAAAACCTGCCATGGAGATGCTATTGATGCTATTATAAAAAATAATGCAGATGGAATAATTATAATTTTTACAATATCTTTTTCATTTTCGCTAAATTCCGGCATTTTCTTTTTACGGACTTTTAAATAAATTGCAAGTACTATTATTATTGCAATTATTACATACAATAGATTGTTAAATGCGTAGTAGTTTAATGTATGAATTTGTGCAAATATTTTTTGCGGAATTTTTGCAACTTCTTCTAAACTGCTTATTACACTTTGTCCCCTATATCCAAAGAACATATGAGAAATTGAATACGGAAAAATAATTAATGATAATATTCCTGCTGTTACTAATGTTAGAGTGTAATATGCCAGCATTTTATATTGTTTTTCTTTAATATATTTAACCATAAATATTAAGTATAAAAATACTAGGTAGAACAAATAATAGTAATGCGTCAAAACGCCTGCAAGTACTGTAATACCGATTCCAATTAACAATTTATAATTTATTTTTTCACTTTTTAGTAATTTTATATGTAAATAAATTGTTATTAATATTTCTAGTGTTAGCAATGAGTACATTCGTATATAAATTACATTACTTAATGATGCTAGCATTATTGATGAGGCAAATGCTAAAATTGCTGATTTAATCTCAAAATGCTTTTCTCTTGATAACATTTTTTTCAATATTAAATATATAAATACTGTTATAAATGCATATATTAGAATATTCAATCCTATTCCTGCCCATTTAGAAAATTCACCTACAGAAAAGCTCATTGCAATTCTAAGTAGCAAATAGTAAAGTGGCGGGTGAACATCATTTTTTTGGTTTTCATAGACTGGTGCAAAATTCCATATTTCGTCTTGATTTACTGTTAAATAATCTTCATAATATTCGCTATTATGCCAAGTATTATAAAAGTCTGGATTTTCTTCTATTTCTACTCTATCATAATTTGTAAGTCCATATGAGTATGCTTCATCTATATGTATATAATTCTTATTTGCACCCACGAAAATATATATGATAGTTTGCAATATTAATAAAATTACTATCATTAATATTTCTTTTCTTTTTTTCATTTGGTTTTATCCCCTTTTTTGATTATATTTTATGAAAAAATTATACTATAAAAGTGCTTAATTAGCAATTAATTGATTTATTATTTCTAATTTTATTAATTTATTTTTTAAATTATTTAATTGATTTAATTTTTTTCTTGTGATAATATATTTTTATAATTTTATATTTGGAGTAACATATGAATCGTAAAAAGTGGGAAGAAAAAATGAATGAAACACAAAAGGAAGAAATGCAAAAATACAAAGAGTTTAATAAAGATAATTTTAAGGGAGTTGAGCATTTTTCCGAAATTTTTAATAGGATTTTTAATTTTTTTAGATTTTCGGTTTTAGGAATTTGTATTCTTGCTATTATAATTGGAGTATTAATTTATTTAGGCTTTATGATTAGTCTAAAAAGTAGGTATATGTAAAAAGAAAAAGCATTTTTTTAGGATGCTTTTTCTTTTTTATTCTGTTGTATTATTTACTTCGTTACTTACAGTATTTGTTTCAATATCCTCCTCTGTACTTGATTCTGAAGCCGTTTCTTCTCCTTTTGTTCCTCTCTTAATAATTCTTGTCATTGGGTCATATGTGTCTTTTGAAAGTAATGTTTTTGAAACTACTTCTCCATTTAATTTTAGTATTCTATAAGCTTCACTGGTGCAACCTGTGTATCCTGATTGCTCTACTACTTCTTTTCCTTCTTCTAAGCTTGAGTCATTTTCATATTTAGTAGTATATGGTATATATGAAAGGACATTTGATTGTATAACTACTTCATATTCTGTATCTTCTTTTATTCCATATATGCTCATTGTGCAGACACCATTTTTTGCTGTTGCTTCTATTTTAATTGGATATGCTCGTGTGTTCTTAAATTTAAAATCTATAGAGCCCCATGCAACTGTTGCATCTCTACCTGGGTCTACATATGATGTTAAAAATTGGTGGTTACTTCTATCTACGATTTCCAAATTTGCAAGCAATGCAGCATTATATAATGTTGATGATGTTTGGCAAATTCCGCCTCCAACATCTTGCACTACTCTACCTCCTGCATATGCTCCCGCTTCTTTATATCCTTCTGCTATAGTTCTCTCTCCTACTGTTTGATTATATGAGAATGTTTCACCTGGCATTATAATTGTGCCATCAATTTTTTCTGTAGATATCACTATATTATTGCTTCTATTTCTATTTGTTGGGTCATATCTAGTTGAATACGTAGCTATTTTATCAGGAAATGCCTCTTCTCCTAAATCGTCAAGTGTTTTTTCTGGTTTTGTTATTTTTAATGGTATTGTATATTCTTCTTTATCTTCAGATACTATTTCTTTTGCCTCTTCCAATGATATTGCGAAATCAATTCCATCTACTTCTGTATGAATTTCCGTTTTATTTGTTTCTGGATTTTTGGAAATAGATGCGTCTTGAGGTTCTTTATATATTTCGTTTCTTATTTTTTCTACATCTATTGGCTCAGGCTCTACTTCTTCTGTTGGTATATCTAAAACGACATACTTATTGCTAATATCTTTCATCTCGTCAATTATACTATTTTCAAGCTCTTCTTTTTTTACTACTAATCCTTTTTTTCCTTTGACTATTATAAGCTCCTCATCTTCTATATAATAGCTATTATCTACCAAAGCTCCCGGTAATTTAGACGAAATATCATCTATTTTTTTATCTAAAGATTCTTGCTCGTAATTCATTTGGCACTCAATATTTTTACCAAAAATTATAGATGATAATATACTATAATTATTAGTAATAATATTACCATTTCTACCTATGTCATAAGCTTCTTTTACTGCACCTTCTATATCATATTGTGCATTTATTTGATTAGCATTTATACTGGTTTCGTAATCTTCTTTTTTTAATATTAATTCTTCTGATACTTTGTTATTTATAACATCTTCTAGTGCTTTTATAGCTTCTTCATTTGTCATATTGCTAACATCTATACCCATTATAGATACTTTACCTATTATAGAATTATTACCAATATTAATTAAAGAAAATATTACGGAAAAGATTAATAATATAACTACTAAAATTCCTATTGATATACAAGATATTAATAGTTTGTTTTTTGGTTTCTTTTCACTTTTTTCCATAAAACTTTTCTCCTTTGTATTAATTTTATACATTCATATAAAGTTATATTACCATATCATGCTTTTTTTTACAATAGCTTTTTCTTTTATTTTCCTCTGGACATTTTTTGTATTTTTTTGTATAATTTAGAAGAATTTTAATGGAAGAGGTTGATACAAATGATAGGAGATATGATTTCAAGAGCTAGAATTGAAAAGAATGTAGCTAAATCAGAGCTTGCAAGACGCACAAATATTAATATTGGACATATAACACATCTAGAAAATGAAGAGAGGAATCCAAGTCATAGAGCATTAAAATCTATTTCCAGGGCTTTAGAAGTTCCTTATCAGCCATTTATGTATATGTATGATAAAGTATTTACAGATGAGCAAAAATCAAATAACATGCCTGAGCATATAGCTTATGATAAGGTTTTGGCAGTAGGCTCACTTGATGCTTTCATAAAATGTCCTGTTGATTTGCCTGGAGCTTGTATTGCTTTTAAAGTTGGAGATAAATCAATGGAGCCTAGATTAGAAGAAGGTGTTTATGCTTTTGCTGAATTTAATACTCCTCTTGAAAATAAAGATATAGGTGTTATCGAATATGATGGAAAAATTTTGATAAGACGATATGTTATAAGAAAGGGCTCTTTAGTTTTAAGAGCTGATAATAAAGAATATCCTGATATTGTACTTGGCGAAAATGCTAACTACAATATTATTGGAAAAGTCATCGGTACAAACACCGGGTTAATTTTTTAAAAAATTTTGATTTTTTTTGTAAAAACTATTGAATATTTTGTATTTTAATAATATAATTTGTTATATTATTAGAATATATTAACAAGAGATAAAAGGAGATTAAAATGGAACTAGTAAAGAACATATTTTTTAACACAGATAAATTAATTGAAAATACTACAGTTAAGATTTCTTATACAGGTAAATTATTTCAAGATGGCTCTGAAGAAGTCTTTGTTCATTATGGTTTTGGAAATAATTGGGATAATCTAAATGAAATTGAAATGGAAAAAACTGAATTGGGATTTCAGGCTGAGATTGAATTAGTTTCTGATGAAACTTTAAATTTATGTTTTAGAAACTCAAATAATGAGTGGGATAATAATGAAGGACAAAACTTTATTTTTCCTATTGAAAAAGCAGAGTTGTCACTAGTTGTTAAAGAGGATGTTTCTATTAGCTCTCCTCGTAAGTTAAGAAAAGCTTATTTATGGAGCAAGAAATTACGTATTGCGGTATATAAATTAATAACTTATTTACCAAAGATTATTTCTGGAAATTATAAAAGGAAAGTTAAAAATGAAGATTAAATAGAAAATGAAGGAGCAGATTTAAATCTGCTCCTTTTTATTTATTCCTGCTACATATTCCAGCCGCCATTAATGGAAATCACTTCTCCTGTAGTATAATCATCTTCAATAAGCCAAGCAACACTTTTAGCTATATTGTTTGCTGTTCCAATTCTTTCAAGTGGAATTTCATTTTTTAGCTCTTCTAAATCTTCTTTAGAATATCCTCTATTCATATCTGTATCAATTATTCCTGGAGCGATTGCATTAACACGTATATTTGATGGTCCAAGCTCTTTTGCTAAGGCTTTTGTTAAACCTATTAGTCCTGCTTTTGTTGTAGAATAGTGTACTTCCATACTTCCTCCTGTAAGCCCCCATATAGAAGACATATTTATAATCAAACCTTGCTTATTATGTATCATATTTTTAGCTGCTTCTCTTGAGCAATAAAAAGCTGAATTTAAATTATTGTCCATCATATTTTTCCAATCTTCATCAGTTATTTCTGTAAATAATCTATCCTGGCAAATTCCTGCATTGTTTATGAGTACATCAATTTTACCATATTTATTTATAGCAAAATCTATTAAGTTTTTAGCCTCCATTGGCTTTGATACATCTGCTCTAAAAACATCTACAGTGTAACCTTGTTTTTTTAATTCACTTTCCACATTTTTAGCACTAGCTTCGGATTTATTGTAATTTAAAATTACTGTATAACCTAATTTTGCTAAGTGCTTTACGATTGCTGCTCCAATTCCTCTTGAGCTGCCAGTTACTACTATTATTTTATTTAGTATATTTTTTTCTTGATTTTCTACCATGATTTAAATTCGCTCCTTTGTATGTGGCTGTCAAGGAATGACAATTAGGACATAATAAAATTAAATTATCTTCCTTATTATTTTTATAATTTCCATCTATATGCTCAATTTCTAATGGGATGTTATGTGTGAATTGATTTATTTCACTCCAACCACATCTTGCACATTTATTATTATATTTTTTAAATAAATATGTTTTTATATACATGGAAATTTGATATTCACCTCTTATGCCATCAATTTCTCCATTTTTCCACTTTTTTATATATTCTTTATATTGATATTCTTTTTGGCACTGATTATTACAAAATTTCTTTTTTGAAGAAATACTCTCTCCACAGTTTAAACATACCATATAAAAATCCTTTCTAATGGAAATCTTGTTTTTTTCCTCCGTCCCCCAAAACAAAATTTTTCTGAAGATTAGAAAAAAGAAGAACTAGAAAATTCCAGTTCTTCTAATGTTTGGAGCCACTTGTCCGACTTGAACGGACGACCTACTGATTCATACTACTATAATTTTCAT